>JAEZKS010000192.1 GCA_023436075.1 Methanobacteriota archaeon | reverse complement strand
CGTGTTTTCGTGTGAAACACCGTGAGCCCACGAAAAACGATAATGCCAGGCGAACTGACGATGCAGTTGCCCGGCGGGTTTTCTTCGTTTCTTAGAACTTGAGCTTCTTGAACTCCGCGATGTCGTCCGTCAGTTTGGTGAGTTCCTCGTCCGTGACTTCCACCCGGCTCTTGATTACCCGCAGCTCGGCAACGAGCTGCTTGATCCGGGCGTACATGACGTACATGACGGCGGTGCAGCCGACGATGCCCAGGGCGAGCACGCCGACCAGGGCCTGTAGGAATACTTCGTCCAGGATTTCATCCCCCTTTGAAGAGCGATTTTGCCAGTCTGTCGATGAAGCCTTCTCTGGCGGCTTTCTCTGTCATCTCCACGTTCTTCGTGCCGGAGATCTTTGCGGCCAGCCTCTTGTATGCGTGTGCGGCAGCGCTGTCCGGATATTTGACGACGACAGGCGTCTTGAATGCGGCGGCCCGGCGGACGCTGGGGTCCTCGGGTATGACCTCGAGCACCTTGGCGCCCATGATGTCGCCGATCTTCTGGCTGGTGAGCTCAGTTTTCTCCGCTGATGCGCGGTTGAGTACGATGCCGCCCACAGCGCCGCCGACCATCTCGGTCAGCACCTTCGTCTTGACCGCGTCTGCCATCGATGACAGCTCGGGGTTGACGACGAGCAGCACTTCGTCCGCTATTGCCAGCGGGATCACGCCATCTTTGCTGATGCCGGCAGGGGCATCGATCAGGACGTAGTCGGCGCCGGAGACCAGCTTTGTCATGACTTCCTGCAGCCTGTCAGGGTCTGCGTTCTGAAAGCCCTGGAGCGAGATGCCGCTGGGAACGACTCTCAGGCCGGTAGGCAGCTCGTAGATTGCCTGCGATATGTCTGCCTTGCCCGCCAGCACTTCGTGCAGCGTGATCTTGCTCTTCTCGAGACCCAGCACCAGGCCGAGGTTGGCCATGCCGATGTCAGCGTCCAGCGCGATGGTCCGCTTGCCGAGGAGGGCGAGAGCCGTGCCGAGGTTCACCGTCGTCATCGTCTTCCCCGTCCCACCTTTTCCGGAAGCTATTGTGTATACCTTTGTCATTTAATCACCCTTGCATTCCTTCCCCCGAAAATATTATGATCGTGGCAGCAAAAGGTCGCTCACGCCCTGCGCAACACAGCGCCGCGGATCATCCGCCGGACGTCCCCCTCCTCGAAAACGAGCCCTGCTTCGTACAGTCGCCGCAGGAGCCCGCGAATATCGGACTCTTCTGGCGCCTGAGTTTCGTCAATTAACTCTTCTATTTCCTTTTCAATGGCAAATCTCGCCTCTCTCTTCCTCTCCTCAATTGTTACGTATATTTTCTCAAGTATTATATGCTCATGAAGGCTATATCCTTTATCCTTCAGATACCTTACGAAATCCATGATATCGATGCTGGTACAGGCGCTCTTGCCGTATACGAACTGCCGGACTTCTTCGTCGAGAGGGGACCGCGGCTTCCCTGGAATCGCTCTGTCCGGATTCGTCGGCTTCGTTTGATTCTCGACAATAATGCCGGACATGGCCGCTTTTTCAGTCAGGGTCGTTCCTGTCGAGGCATTTGTCCCGTGAGCGTCGTTCGCTGTCGCCTTGTCCGAATCTGATGCCTGGTCCGGAGGCGTCAATTTGCCCATGACCGCCCGCAACCGGCGTGCTTCCCTGACGATGTCCCTGACATGGTTCGGGTCGGACTCGAAGTAGCCGGCCAGCGCCGGTGGCACTTTCTGGCCATCGATTTCATCCTCCGGGATTTCAGGACTTGCCTCGGCCTGAATCTTCACCTGCGACTCGCCATGCTCTTGTTTTTTCATGAACTTCCACCTACCGTTTCTTTCTCGAGCGGAGATGCGACAGTTCCAGCTTGATCAGCAGCTCGTCCACATGGCTGGCGAACTCGTTCTCCACCCTGCGCACCATGGCGATGTCATCGTCTATGTTGCCGCTGAACTCGTCTGCAGTCCGGCTGGTGTCTTCTCGCGCCTGGGCCGATATATGCAGCTGCGGACGCGAGGCCTCCAGCAGGTCCTTTGCCAGTATGCCGGGCGCAGGCTTCCGCTTTTCAGCCGTCGGCCTGCTGGCGGCTCCGGCATACCTGCCGATGATCGACGTCAGCAGCGTCTCGTCGACCATGAAGAACTCGGCCTGCCCAGAGACGCCCTTTAGTGTCTCCAGCAGCTCCGGGCCGGCCACATGATCGTTATACGCTGCCTCTATCTTTCCTTTGATGAGTATGATGTGCTCCTCTTCGCGCCGGCCATTCAGTTCTGCCGTGAAGAGCAGGTGCCCGGTGTCGCCGGGATGATTCCTGAGGTATTCGTCGATGTCGCCGACGCTCTCTGCACGGGCGAATCTGCCCCGGATCTCAGGCATGCGTGCAGGACGACGTTTTTCCTCACGCTCCGGCGGCGACTCAATTTTGGGCTGCTCTGTTGCGGTCGGCTTCGCCGGGACGACCGGAGCGACGGACGCCGGAGCCGATACGGCGAACTCCCGGTAGATGTCCTGCAGCAGTCTCACCTGCTTTTCCTGGATCTGGCAGACCTCGACGATCGCATCCCCTTTCCGGATCGCCTCGTCCATGAGCTTGAATCCCGGGTCCGCGTGATCGGCTGCTCCGTCCGAAGAGAAGGCCATCACTGGCCTGCCGGCGAGGTAGACGATGACGCATTCGCGGACCGCACTACGGTCGAACACCGAGACGCGCAGGTAGCCGTTCAGCGCGTCTTTCGCGATGTCATCGCCCAGCAGAGCCAGGTCTGCTGCGCCTTTGTGGCTGCTCGTCAGCGTCCCGTGTGGCAGTTGCATTGCGTTTCCGCCCTCTATGATCGGTACGTGTTCTGTGCGCCCCGGATGTTCAGCCGGATCAGGCCAAGGTTAGCCTCAGCGTTTGCCAGCACACAGAGAAACATGTCACTCACCGGCGCAATGATCACCTTGTAGCCGGGCGTCTCGATGATGATCTGTTCGGAGGGGCCGAACTGGAGTTCGTCTGCGATCCTCGCGCCCGTCCGGACCATGTCCTCCGTGGCAGCAGCGATGTGCTCGAAATCCGCCTTTCCCTGCTGGAAGACCGGCAGGCCATCGGCGACGAACGCTCCGGCGGTCACGCCCGGTAGTGACGTGATCAGCGAAAGGATGCGATCGTATTCTCCCTTCTCTCTGGCTACAGGAGGCGCCTGCTTCGCCGGGGCGTTCGCGGCCGAGTTGATCGCTGTCTCCGGCATGTCCCTGATCGCCGCCGTGATCTGGTCATCAGTAAGCTCGACTATCTGCGATTTCACGCCTTCCAGCGTCATCATCCGGTACAGGGCGTCGAGCTGGTGCAGGTTGATGCCCTGGCTGGACAGCGCTGCCGCCAGCACGGTGCCGTTGTCGATCAGTATGAAGCCTTCGCTGCCGGGGCCTTGTTCCTGCCTGTACACGCGGATACAGCCCTTGAACTGCTGGCCGTACTGTTTCAGCAGGTCTGCGACCGCGTCCGAAGACTCGGCCATGGGCTTCCCCTCCGGGAGATTCATAGGCCACCCCCTACAGCGCGGCGGCTATCCTGTCCTTGTTTTTCTTGACCTCGTAGCGAATCCTGCCCACGTTGGAGCCGGGTTCTGCGACGACGGCAAGGATCTCGTTCGCCGAGACCAGCGAGAGCATGACAGGCCCTTTCTCCATCTCGATGAGTACCTGCTCGAAGAGGCCTTTGTTGAGCTCGATGCCCATGGCCTCCGACGTGCCCACGCTTGTCGACGCCATGGCGCCCAGCGCATCGACGTCCACCTGGATGTTGCTGACGTGCTCGATGACGAACCCGTCGCGGCCGCCCACGGCCGCAGCGCTCACACCCTCAACCTTCACGAGGTCGCCCAGAATTCTCTTCAACATCGCTTCCATCGCGATACCTCTTCAACCATTTTACCATTGCAATCGATGATCTTCAAAGACAGGGGCATCCGGCCGATCGCATGCGTGGCACAGGAGACGCACGGGTCGTAGGCGCGCACCACCATCTCGATGCGGTTGAGCGTGCCCTCGTCGGCGTTTCCGCCACGGATCAGCTTCTTCGACGCCTCCAGGACGCCGCGGTCGATGGCCCGGTTGTTGTGGCCCGTGGCGACGATGAGGCTGGCTTTGGTGATGAAACCCCCGTCATTGACTGTGTAGTCGTGGATCAGCGTGCCCCGTGGTGCCTCGACTATCCCCACGCCCCGCAGGCTCTTGACACCCCCGGTCGCCGTCCGGACGTTCTTGTCAGTGATACTCTTGTCCTGAAGCAGCGCCAGCGCCCGCTCCGACGCGGCCGTGAACTCGATGGTTCGTGCCGCGTGGTACAGGAACGGGTGCTGCCCGATGCGCCCGTAGCGCGACCGGAATTCGGCGAGCATCTTATCCGCTTCGGGCGTGCCCATGGCGTCGACTGCGTTGACACGGGCCAGCGGCCCCACCCGGTAGAACCCGCTGCCTTTCTTCAGCTTCGTGAACTTCATGTAGGAGTACGGCTCTGTCTGCTCCTCGATGTAGGTGGCATAGTCCTTTGCCGCGAACTCGCCGAGCTGGCCGCCGTCGGCGGTGAGCATACGGAATGTGCCGTCGTAGGTCTCCCACTTTCCGCCATTCGTCATGGCCAGGAAGTCGCTGGAGACTGTGCCGAGGTCAAGGATTTCCTTCTTCTTTTCGAACTCGGCAGAGACAAGCTGCCATGCGGTCCTGCCGGTTTCAACGGCCTTTTTCGCATAACCTTCGAGCTCTACACGCTTCGCCTCCGTGAGCGCGAACGACATGCCACCGGGCACCGCTGAGACCGGGTGGATCGGCTTGCCGCCAGACTCCTCAGTAATCCGCTGGCCGATCTTTCGCGCCTCTATGGCCGTCCGCGCGAGGCTCTCGTTGGCCTTCGCCAGGCCTGCGACATTTCGCGTGGCGGCGGTAGCGCCGTCCAGCAGGAAATCGGGCATGGCCAGCATGAACAGGTGCAGCGCGTGGGAGCTGATGTACTGGCCCTGTATCAGCAGCTCTCGCATCTTTCTGGCCGTTTCCGGTATCGTCGCCCCGTATACCTCATCCACCGCCTTGGCTGCCGCCAGGTGGTGCACCGTCGGGCAGATGCCGCAGATTCTCGGCGTGATCCTCGGCGCTTCCTCTACGGCCGCGCCTTCGAGGAATTTCTCGAAGCCCCGGAGCTCCGTGGCATGGAAGTGGGCGTCGGCCACGTCGCCTTTATCGTCCAGGCTGATGGTGACTTGGGCATGCCCCTCGATGCGCGTGATCGGCGAGATAGTGATGCTCTTCATAGGTGACGCTCCTTGATGATGTCCGGTATCTTCGACACCGACTTGTTCTCCATGATCTTGCTGCCCATGACGAACGGGTAAATCGTGTGAGTGATATCGTACAGTTCTTTCTCGATCTCCTGCTGGGGCAGCTCTGTCAGGTGCTGAATTCGGGTGACCAGCGTGTTATAGATATCCCGGGACGGCTCGCGCAGCACGTCCAGCGACGGGCCGCCGCAGCCGTGGCACGGGATGCCGTGATGGGTGCAGAGCGCGCCGCACCGGCCGAAGGTCACCGAGCCGAGGCAGATGTAGCCCTGGCCTAGCAGACAGGTCTTTTCCTCGGGAATGCCTTCGCTGCGACGCTTCACCTTCCAGCCCTTCACCTGGCCCATCTCCCGGTCGCACTCCGAGCAGACCGACTTTTTAGACAGGTGGGGCAATTGCTGCCCTTCGATCAGCGGAAGCAGGACCTTTCGCAGGAATGCTTCCTTTGGCGGGCAGCCGGTGATATAATAGTCTACTTTGATGATGTCTCCCACGGCATAGCCACGGTACAGCAGTTCTGGAATGTCCTTCGATGGAACCGTCTTCGTGGCCGTCGTGGGCGATTCCATGTAGACGCCGTTCAGGATCTCGTCGCGGCTGTGGATGATGGACAGCCCCGACACCCCGCCGTAGCAGGCGCAGGTTCCGAAGGCAATCACGGTCTTCGCGCGTTGCCTGAGCTTCTTCAGCTTCTCCATGTTCTCCTTGTTGCGGACGGCGCCGCCGACGATGGCGATGTCGATGCCTTCGGGGGGCTCCTTCACGTCCATGAGGATGGGCGAGTAGACGATCTCCGCTTTCTTGAACAGGTCGAGTATGTCCTCGTGGATGTCCAGGATCGACATGTGGCAGCCGGCACAGGAGGCCAGCGGCTCGGTTGCGAGTCTGATAGCCATCTCTGTCACCTCAAAATGAGCTTCTTCAGGCAGGTGTTAGGCCCGACGTGTACGATTTCGAGCTTGCCGCGCTTGCCGGTGATCTCCTCGACCGCGCCCACCATGTAGCCGTACAGGCTCTGGCACAGCGGGCCCTTCTGAGGCATACCTTCCCGGCGCAGCGTCTGGCGCACCAGGCAATCCCGGAAGACCAGGTAGATGAAGGTCTCGCCGTTCTCAGTGATGATATAGCTGTCCTTGCCTTTGGGCTTATACAGCTCGAAGTTGTACTGCCGGCCGAGGATGTCCGACAGCTCCTTCAGTGCCTTCTCGACGTTATCGGTCTTGGGGAAGTACTTTGCCGTCTCGTGGCCCATCTTCATCCCGGCCCGGTATACGACTGCATTGGCTCCGCCGCGGGCGATCTCTTCCAGAGAGCGGATGATGGTCGAGTTCAGTATCATCAGGCCGTGCAGCGCCTCCTCGTAGTCGGCGATGTTGCCCTCACAGTGCAGGGGAAGCTCTTCTGGCTTGACAATCGATGCCTGCGTCATTAGATAAACCTCCCTATGGAGGTGTATGCAGATGTCGAAGTCATCAAATAAACCTCCTCAGCATCGAGCATACCTCGAGGTCGACGTACAGCCGTCGCGAGAGATAAACGTCCTGGTGCTCGATAGCGTTAGAAGGGCAGATTTCATGACATGACAGGCATTGCATGCAGTCGTCCGGATTCACGACTGTGGACCGCCCGTCTTTGATCTCGTAGATCTTCATGGGGCAGTCATGCGCGCACAGGCCGCAGCCGATGCACACGTCTTTGTCGACAATAATCTTGACCATGGCTTTTTGCCCTCGCCCATATCTCTTACGTGCCCCCCGCAAGTAATGTTACTGTCACTGGTAATTGATTAATGGTTTATTAAATTATGCTTACAAAAAGAAAATATAATTTCTACGTAAGCCGATTACTTACAAAATTGCAATGAAAAAAGTGTAAGCTGAGCCTGAAAAGCAGGCGGCGAGAGACCCGGCGCGCCTCATTCGCCGGGCGCCGCTTTCAATCAGGTTATTCCGCTCTTTCATACCTCTTCGATCAGCGTCGTGAACGTGTCGTGGTGGTC
>JAEZKS010000159.1 GCA_023436075.1 Methanobacteriota archaeon | reverse complement strand
CTGCAGCCGACCTACGTCGTCACGGGCAACTTCCCGGTCGTCGTCCGCGAATCGCTGCTCGACCAGGCCTTCGGCATGGGCGACCGGCTGGCAGAGGTGGCCGAGAAGATGGTCCCGCCCGGCCTGCTCGGCGCATTCTGCATCCAGACCATGTGCACGGACAACCTGGAGTTCGTCGCGTTCGAGATCTCCGCAAGGCAGGACGGCGGCACCAACACCTTCATGGACGGCTCCCAGTACTCGTATCTCAAGTACGGCCCGGGCATGAGCATGGGCAGGCGCTATTGTCTCGAGCTGAAGAACGCCCTCAAGGCGAACCGGCTCGAGGATATCGTAACATAAAATTGGACACAGTGGACACGGAGGGGCACGGGGCTACAAGAGGCGCCGTGTTCTTTCCCAGTTTTTAAGAAAAAGGCAAAGAGCCCCTGTATTTTAGAATCTCCTTTAATATGAAAAGTTGGCGATCTTGGCGCTACTTGGCGGTCCTGGCGAGCTGAAACCGCGTCCTGCTTTTCTCTACGCTCAGCCTGAGCCCGGCTAGTATCTCAATTGCTTGAACAGATATGCGCAGCACTCATCTCTCGCTATGACTTCTTGCCATTGCAAAGACGACGATGGGAAGCCGTGCCAGTGCAATGAGACGGGTATCAGAGCACAGTTTTAGCTCGCCAAGAACCGCCAAGGAGTGCCAAGATCGCTAACTTTCTGATGGGAAATCCTGTGATATGCTTGTAGAATGATTTAAATAACAAACGTACAACTATGTACAACAAAGTACAACAATTATCGATGATGATTACGTGATTTTCATGCCGATAAGATACAACGAGGTCAAGCCATGGGGCAGGTCATACGACGAGTACGTCCGTATGTTCGCTCTAACGCCGGTCGATCTGCAACGGAGCATTCTCGGATGCGGAGACGGCCCGGCCAGCTTCAACGCCGAAATGCATGCGGCAGGACACGCGGTCATATCTATCGACCCCATCTATCAGTTTAGCGCCGCCGAACTTCGCCAGCGGATCAGCGAGACATACGAAGACGTGATTGGTCAGGCCCGCCGTAATGCCAGCCTGTTCCGATGGGATGAGATCGGATCGATCGAAGAGCTCGGCCGTCGCAGGATGTCTGCTATGGAGCGGTTTCTGGAGGACTATGAAACTGGTCGGGAGCAGCAGCGGTACGTCTACAGTGAACTGCCGTCATTGCCATTTGGGGACCGGCAGTTCGATCTAGCGCTATGCTCGCACTTGTTGTTCCTCTACACGGACAACCTGTCGTTGGACTTCCATCTCGCATCGATCCGGGAGCTGTGCCGCGTGGCCAGAGAGGTTAGAGTATTTCCGCTGATAGACGCTAACGGGAATCGATCTGCATATCTCGGTCCGGTCATTGATTTTGTGAGAGAACAGGGCATGGATGCGGCCGAAGTAAATGTGGATTACGAGTTCCAGAAGGGCGGAAACACGATGCTTATGATAAAAGCTTATGATAAAAGAAAAATAGCTTCCCGTTGTGGGATCATCCGCTCTCGAGGAAATAGGCCGGACAGCCATCATCGCTGATCCGGCTTTGGTCAGCCTGCTTATTTTTTACTTCAGCCTGATGTAGCTCGGTCCCGGTTCCTTGAGCCGTGATTTTTCAATATCGAACAAGTTTGCTGCCTTGATCAGCGCGGAGAGTTGTTTGAACCCGTATTCGCGGGAGTCGAAGCTGGGCTCGATCTTGTACAGGTTGTTGGCCATGCTGGACATATCCACCCAGTCGCCTTCCTTCGCCGAGGCCATCTCGTAGGCCCTCGTCAATAGAGAAGTCGCTCGCTTGTCGATGCCCTTCTTCTTCGGGCGATGCCCGCCGCCCTGAGCACGCCGCTGCTCCGCCGGCGTCCTGGCATCCTTCTCATCCTCCTCTTCCTCGTCCGGCATCAGGTTCTCGGTGAATGTGAAGATCACGCAGGCTTTGACGAACGATTCCGGCGTGTCTTTCCGGCCGATGCCCATGACGAAGAGGCCCGACTCCCGTATCCTCGTCGCCAGCTTGGTGTAGTCACTGTCACTCGATACCAGGCAGAAGCCGTCAATATTGCCCGCGTAGAGGATGTCCATCGCATCGATGATCAGGGCGCTGTCGGTGGCGTTCTTGCCCCGGGTGTACCGGAACTGCTGGATGGGCTGAATGGCATGCTTATGCAGGTATTCCTTCCAGCTTCCCATGCTGGACTGGGTCCAGTCGCCGTAAATCCGTCTCACGGTGACGTTGCCGTACTTGCCGGCCTCGGAGAGCATCTCCTCGATGAGCGACGGCTGCGCGTTGTCGCCGTCGATGAGCATGGCGATGTTCTTGTTAATCTGGTTGTCGTTCTGTTCTGACATGTTTATCGCTTCCGTGCAGTCTGTCCTCGTGCTTTCTGGCACGGGCGATGGCTACGAATAATATAATACGACTTAATTATTTGGGCGTATATTTATCCGGGGTATATTACCTTTGTTGTCGTGCCTGTCCTCGCGATCAACAAGCGATAAGACCGCGGCAGGCCGACGATTCCTGAGTATAAATGGGCACAGGGCATATATACAGATTGTCGTTACCCTGGCGAACGATATGCCTGCTGCATAGCGAAACATCGTCTGACTTTATGGGGCTTTGCGTCGTTTCACACGAAAGCACGAAACTATTTTAGGTTTTAAATCTCTAAGGGAATTAAGACTCTGTTAAACCTCTAACGGCACGAAAACATTATTAAAAAGCAAAATGCACGAAAACACGATTATTAAAGCACAAATTAAAAATCGAATGGCACGAAGACACCAAATGAACTCCGGTGCAATCGTCGCTGGCGCAATTGGTTATCACCTAACCACCCTATAGTCAGCAGGGCTCAATAAACAGCGTATACATACCTGTTTTCGTTTGGTGTCTTCGTGCCATTCGATTTTTAATAGTGTTTTCGTGCCATTAGAGGCTTTAGTCGGGCTTTTGTTCATTTCGGGCTTTCGAATACAAAAAAGAGATTTCGTGTTATCGTGTGA
>JAEZKS010000101.1 GCA_023436075.1 Methanobacteriota archaeon | reverse complement strand
CATCTTGTATGCGTCGATGAACGACATGCCGATCTGCATGGCAGACCATCTGGAGGTCGTGCCGCCGTCGCAGGTCCTGACCACAGTGGTCGGGATGTGGACGGACTGCCACAGGGACTTGCCGATGGCCTTCTTGAGCTGCTCGGCCTGTGCCTTGGGGAACGCCTTGTTGATGTCGATGACATACTGCTTGTCGATGGAGTCAGCCAGCTCATCGTCGCCGGTGAAGACCTTGACGAAGCAGTCGTCGGTCAGGGAGGGGTGGGTCTCGACCATGTGTTCCTGGACGACCGCAGCACCCGGCATGGCGTGGTTGAGCACGGCCAGGTAGTTGCTGATCGTCTCGGGGGTCACGACCTTGCCGAGACGCTTCTGCAGCGTCTGGTGGGCGGTGTCGAGGCCGACGATGACGGTCCTGCGGATGTCATCCCAGAACTGCTGCATCGCCGCGTTGTTGACGAAGTGCAGGTCGTCGCCTTCGACAGCGATGTCAGTACCGCTGACGACATAGGTCATTAACTGTCTCTGCCCGAGGGGAATGCCACCCATGTGGACCATCGGGTTGTACATAGAAATGCCACGCTTCTTCGCGATGGCGTCGCCGGCCTTCTTGAACTCGACCTTTCTCTTGGACTGAGTGTAGCCTTCGTACTTGAACTTGGTTACCTGGGAGGTCGGTTCCTCGGCGAACTTCTTCTTCATTGCCTTCAAGAATCTCTTCTGGGTTTCCTTAACTGCCATAGTGTTTACCTCCCTTACACCTTCGGCGAGAAGCCGCATTTGGTCCTCAGGGTGAATACCCTCTGTACCCAGCCGACGACTTCATCGTCAGACCGGAATGAGACGCCGTCGATCCGGTAGATGCTGGTCCTCTTCTTGAGCTCAGCTTCCGACATCGGCTTGCCGAGGTCAACCTTGCGGTCCAGCGGGTCGCCGACCTGGTCCTTGACAGCCTTGACGGTGCCAGACTTGTCGAGAACCTGCCTCTGGAGCATGTCGAACATCATGCCGTTCTCGTTCAGCCTGAGAGAGTGGCCGTGCACAGTGCAGCCACGGAGGGATGCCCTGGCGGGGTCGAACTGCTCGGTCTCGAAGGTTTCCTTGGTGATCTTCTCAAGGTCCCTCTCACGGGCTTCGATGATCTGCCTGCCCGAGAGGGTACCCGGGTCAACGCCCCTGTACCGGGTCATGGCCATCCAGGACCTCAGGTAGGGAACCATCGGCGCGAAGTACATCGAGTCGGCGTACTGGTTGTACCTGATCCTGTCGCCTGCCTTGGCGCCGGGGGTCGGCTCGACGATCTTGCGGATCGGGTCGTCCGGCTCGCTCGCCTCGGTTAAGGGCGGGTGGATGGACTTGTATGCGGAACCCGTTGCGCGGTGGCCCAGCATGATGACGATGTCGTCATCGGAGAGGCTCCTGAGCTTCTCCAGCTTGTAGGTCGGGTCCATGTACTTCTTGCGGTTCTTGGCCACAGAAGTCTTGCCTGGATAATACTGTGGTTTGTATACCATAATATTCAACTCCTAATGTGTAGCGAGCTTTTGCGGGTTTATCTCAATGATACGTTTCACGATTTCGTTCAGCTTGTCCCTTGCGCAAGTCTGGCCTCTCGTGATGCCGGTGACGATTTCGACAATCGTGCCCTGTGTCTCGACTTTGTCGGGAGACGGCTGGACTACGCGAGTCTTGACGCCGATCCTGGCGAAATCCTCGAAGTCCACTGGGGTCTGACAGACGACGATCGCCGGGATGTCCACAAACCTGAGGATGTCCCGTGCCTTGTAGATCACGTGAGATTTCACGTTGCCCAGATGTATCAGCGCCAGCTTGTGGCGGCGTATCTGCTCGATCTCCTTCTCGGACAGCCCGAACTTGGGGCCATGCCCGATGGACGCGTCTTTCGCATCCGACGGGACGCCGCCTCCGGAGTACAGCACCAGGACGGATACCTGAATGCCCTCCTTCCGCAGCCCGTGGGTGATCTCGCACACCGGCTTGGTGATGTGCCGCCTTCCGGGAGTCATAGCTATGGCGACCACGTCGGGTCGGCCCGTTTCGGACAGGGTGCCCCTCTGGGCGAGGCCTCCGCCCTTGTCCAGGCCCATGCTTTCTCTGCAATCCACAACTTGTGTCTCACGGTCTATTGGCATACTGAATCATCTCACGTTTTTACTCGTCTGCATGTTTGTCCGACTTCGGCGCGCAGCACGATGTTTTCGGCTTCGCCTTGGGATCGAACAGCCCTACTGACACGTCGTCGACCTTGCCGCCCTTCCGCACGTAGTCAGAGATCGTCTTTTGCGTGCGTATGAATATGCCTTCGTTGATCTCGAAGGGGAACGGCAGGACCTTGCGGCATGCTTCCTTAATTGTCTCCTTGATGCCCGGGTTGTCCATCTCTACGAATATACGACCTACCTGGACGGTTAACTCTACTTTTTCGCCCATGATGTTCAAATACTTTGGCTCACGGGCTTTGTGCTTCCCTGCCAGGAGGTCCTCCGGGTCTTCTCCCGGGAGACGGGGCCCATATACGATCATGCGGGTGATGCCGCTGATCTTGTTAAGCTCGTTTAACAGAGCCTGGGCAGTGTCGATGTTTAGCAGCCTGTCGGGAAATATCTCTACTTGCAATTTTCGAGAGTTCCCTGCCACCGGTATTACCATTTTTAAACTCCGCAATTTCCGCTTTACTTATACCTTGTCTTTGATCTCCTTTGCGCCCTTTGCGACGGCGATGAGAGGCTCCCTGAACTCGGGGATCTCGCTGAACACAGCTACGCCGCCTGAGGTGGACTCGGGCGAGAACATCTGAGTGCCCGCATCAAGCGAGCAGGCTGCCGACACGCACGGGATAGCGAAGCCCTTGGAGTGCCTCGTCACGACGTGGTTGCCGTTGAAGATACCCGGTCCGCCGCCACCGTAGATCGAGTGGCTGAAGAACGAGAAACCGACGGCGGTACCCTGTACCTTGCCGAAGTCGACGCCTGGCAGAGCAGTCTCGCGCTCGATCAGGTCGTTGTAGTACAGCAGAGTGGACGATACTGCCTGTGCGCCTCTGATAGCGCCGCAGTTCACCATCGTAGCAGCCATTACACCGGCCGCTGCGTAGGCATTCCACATGGGAATGTCGCTCGTGGTGTACACCTTGTAGCCGGACGGCAGAGTCTTTTCGACCTTGATGACCTTGTCATCGACTGCCTTGCCGACGATGGAGGCCACGACGGACCCGACGTTGCCAGTCTTGCCGTTCTCCTTGACCGTCGAGTATACCAGGTTGTTGGCGTTCAGGCCCTGGTATGCGAAGCCGAGCAACTGGTACCGCTCCCACGGTCCGATCGCGTCGCCCATTTCCCATACGCCCGCCTGCTCGAAGACCGAGGACAGCGCGGCTGCGTTCATGGTGTTCCGCTTGCTGATGATGACGGTGTGGTTCGTCAGAATGTTTCTCAGTGCGTAGCCGACACCTTCGTCCTTCTGGGGGACTTCGAGAATCGACTTGACGTTGCCGCCTTCGAGGTCGATCGTCTGTGGGTACATGCCCCAGACGGCGCTCTTGACGAAGGGTCCGTCGAACATGTCAACCTTGTACAAGTCCAGAATGGTCTCGGTGATCGCGGTCGCCGTGGAGCTGATGCCCGCGACGAACTCAGCGCCGGACTCGACTCTCTGTGACGGGACCATGACGAGCAGGCTCTTGCCGCCGCCGACCACTTTCACGGAGGTGTCGTCGCCCTTGCTGACGCGAACGAGCTCGGTGACACTCTTGGCGATCTTGTCAGCGTCCTTGACTAATGGAAGGTCGAGGCTCTTGCCGAGGACCTGCCTGCCCTTGCCGCCGACCTTGCCGGTCTTGAGCGCGCTCTCGATGCCCTCGAGGCTGACTGCAACCGATCTCTTGGTCAGGTTGACAATCTTGCGGATGCCGGGGTTGACCACCGGGCTGATTGCCTCAATGGGTACGTCCTTCTCTAAAAGTTTTCCCTTATCGTCGTATAAGTCTATCTTATCCTTGTATTTTGGCATTTTCTTCCCTCCTCCCGTAGGATTTTTAAGTTATGGTAAGTGGCCATGCGTGCCGGAGGTTATGGGGTCCGGCTTCAAAGAGGCTGCTCCTGCCATGCTTTCCGATTCGAGAACACATTAGCGAGGGCTTTTCGGGCGTAGTTTTTTAAAATATAGTGCTCGAGTTCCTCTCCATAACCACTTAGACAATTACATTATGGTTTTTCAATGATATTAAGTTTATGTCTCGACGCCCTATGTTTCAAAGGATTATTATATAACGATAATGATAAAATAAAATATCCGATAATAAATTTTTATAATTAATTTATTTCAATTAAATTGACTTCTTTCAAATTTCTTAAATTAGCAAAAATAATTACCAAAATTTTAGTATAAATTACAGCAAATAAAAATAATTTCATCAGGAAGTATTCATGTTTCCCGTCGAATCTATAAATAGATTGCCGTCATCATGAAAACAGCAAATAAAACAGTAATTTTATGTAAAATTGGCAAAATAGTTATAAAATCAAAAACAAACAAAAATTAATCGAAAAATGAGATAGATATGAGCATATTATTTACTTAATCAAAAATAAAGCGAAAATAACTGTTGGAAAATAATGAAGCGATCATGGCACCAGGCCGGCATTTTTCACCCAGTTGTATAAGGCCGGAGAGGGAGTACTTACTCAGGCTCCTTTCCGACCGTTCCAATCATGTAAGTCACGCCGAAATCCACGATATCCGCCTCCGCGGCCGTTCCCAGCGGCAGGTCCTCACGTAACACGACCATATTGTAGGAGTCGTCTCGCGCCACGACCGTGCCATGCTTGCCCTTTTCGGTGACCAGCACCCGGCGGGTACCCCCAATCGCATCTCGCATGTACGCAGACGTTATTTCATGGTGCAGCTCAGTCAGCGCGCGCGACCGCTCTTTCTTCACAGGCCCGGGCAGGTCCGGCAACTCAGCCGCGGGCGTGCCCGGCCGACACGAGAACCGCGTGATGTTCACCTTCAGCGGCCGGTTAGTGCGAAGATCGTCGAGCGTGAGCCTGAAGTCCTCATCGGACTCGGTCGGGAATCCCGTGATATAGTCCGTGGAAAAGGTGATGCCGGGCACCGCCTCGCGCAGCCTGGCGATCAGCGATGAATATTCCGTTTCGGTGTATGGCCGGCCCATGAGCCCGAGGATACGATCCGAGCCCGACTGCACGGGAATGTGAGCGAACCGATAGACGCGGGGCAGCCGGAGCGACGCCGCCAGCTGCGGCACTATCTCCCCGATCGAGAACGGGTTCATCATCCCCATGCGCACCTTGAAGTCGCCCCCGACGTCGCTGACCCGCCCGATCAGCGCCGGCAGATCAGTCCCAATGTCCGAGCCGTAGGCGCCAGTGTCCTGTGCGGTCAGAAAGATTTCCACAGCGCCCGCGGCGACTGCCCTGCGTACTGCAGCGACGACCTCGCCAGGAGGCCGGCTGCGCAGCTCGCCCCGCGCCCGCCGCACGATGCAGTATGAGCAACGGCCCCGGCACCCTTCCGCGATCTTGACGATAGCGGTCCGACCGGAGAGTGTGAGCGGGATGGCATCGGCGCCCTCCAGCCCGAGCACCCGCAGAACCGGCAGCGGCCCCGGTCCGTCGGCACGCTCGCAGCCGCGCAATAAATCAGGCTGCGCCGCCGCCATGCATCCAGCCGCGATCACCCGGCGTCCTTTGTGACGCGCGATGGCTCGCAGCATTGCATTGGACGTATAGTGCGTCACCGCGCAGGTGTTCACGACGACCGTATCGGCCTCCGCCGGGCTGTCCACTACCGTCCCGCCAGCGGCCGCGATCGCCTCCCGTATGGCCGCGGCATCGGCCTGGTTGGCCGTACAGCCGTAGGACTCGATATAGACTTTCATCCTGTTACGGAGTATGGCCACGCCTCGCTGAAAAATCTTTTCACGACATAGGCAGGTCAATCGACGCATGGCTGGCCCCGGTTAACAAGGACACCTCCTTGTCGGTCACGCGCGCGGGCGGTCGACCCGCGCCATGACGGGACTACCCTATGCCCTCGTGCGAATTTTTATGCCCTTGCGAAGCTACCACTGATCGATGGATCTGATGGAAAAGATCGTAGAGGATGCCGTCGTCGGGCTGATCAGGAGGGCGGTGACTCGGCTGCCGCCTGATGTGGTCGCGGCGCTGGAGACAGCCCGTGCTAAGGAGACGGACGCGACCGCTCGGCGCGAGCTTGGCATCATGATCGAGAACGTCCGCGAAGCGGGGCGATGCACGCTGCCCATGTGTCAGGATACGGGCATACCGGTGTTCTTCGTGAAGATGGGCGGCTTCCGTGTGCCCGATCTCGATGGTGTATTCTCTCGCGCGGTCAGGCGTGCCACTACGGAAGTACCGTTGCGCCGCAATGTCGTGGACCCGCTGACTCGTATGAATACTGGCGACAACACTGGCGTAAGAATGCCTCTGATATCATACGTGCCAGGCGATGAGGAATTCATGGAAATCACATACATGCCCAAGGGCGCAGGCTCAGAGAACATGAGCGCGCTCGGGATGCTGAACCCCTCGGACAGCGTCGAGGGCGTCAGGCGGTTCGTGGCAGACGCGATCGTCCGCGCGGAGGGAAAGCCCTGTCCCCCGGCCATTGTGGGCGTAGGTGTGGGTGGCAGCGCGGACACATGCATGGCGCTGGCGAAAAAGGCGCTGTTACGGCCGGCCGGCTCCAGGAATCCGGCGCAGGACTACGCACGCCTCGAGGAGGAGTTGCTGGAGATCATCAATTCGACGGGCATCGGCCCCATGGGCCTCGGAGGCCGGACGACGGCGCTGGCGGTACACGTCGAATATGCCAGCTGCCACACGGCCAGCCTGCCCGTCGGCGTCAACCTGCAGTGCTACGCGGCGCGCCGGGCATCGATGAGGATTTTTGCAGACGGGCGAGTCGCCTATGAGGGTGATTGAATGGAATACCTGTTGAAAACGCCGATCTCTAAAGCCGATGCGGAGCGGCTGGCCATCGGCGATGTCGTCTACCTGACAGGAGAGATGATCACCGCCCGTGACAAAGCGCATATCCGCATGGCCGAATGCTTCGCGGCTGGAAAGCCGTTGCCGTTC
>JAEZKS010000086.1 GCA_023436075.1 Methanobacteriota archaeon | reverse complement strand
ACTCTGTGATGCGGGGCAGGGCCGTGCGTGCGTTGCCCACGGTCATCTTTACGTCACCGCTTACCTCGACCGCTGATTTCACGAGTGCCGAGTCATTGATCAACCGGCGGAACGAGTCATTATCTCTCGTCCTGACCACGATGGTATCGCCTCCAAGCTCGTCCTTCAAGCGCTGAGGCGTGTCAAGAGCGACGATCTTTCCCCTGTCTATGATAGCGACGCGGTCGCAGAACCGGTCCGCCTCTTCGAGGTAGTGCGTCGACAGGATGATAGTGATGTCCTCGAACTTCATCAGTTTGCGGATGAAAGTCCAGATGTGATCGCGGCTCTGGGGATCGAGGCCGACGGTCGGCTCGTCCAGGAAGAGCACCTTCGGATAATGGATGAGGGCGCGGGCGATCTCCAACCGTCGCCGCATGCCGCCCGAATAATGCCTGACCAGATCGTCCGCCCTGTCCTCCAGTTCCACGAGCCGGATGGCATCGTCGATCTGCTTCTTCTGCTCCTCCCGCGGGACGCCGTACAGGTTCGCATGGATCAGCATGTTCTCCCGACCGGTCAGCCGGTCGTCCACGCTCGGGTCCTGGAAGACTATGCCGATCGACTTTCTCACACACCCGGGATGATGGCGCACATCCCTGCCGTCGATGATCGCCGTTCCTGAGGTGGGCTTCGTGATGGTGCACAACATGGATATCGTCGTGCTCTTGCCGGCCCCGTTGGGGCCAAGAAGGCCGAAGATTTCGCCACGGGCGACGCTGAAGCTGATGTGGTCGACGGCTGTCCGGCCATTGAATTTCTTGGTCAGGTCTTTTACCTCGATTACATCATCCATGCGCTCTGCCCGGCAGAAATCGCCGACAGAACGATCGTCGAAAAAGTGATCGCGACGATGCGCTTCCATCCTGTCTTCACGTGTCCTGCCCGAGTAAAAATGGAATCATCAACTGTATAAGGAAATCCCGCTGCAAATCCTGTCTGCCAGATAAAAACTGTGTGATAAAGCCGGCTCGTAGCGCGTCGAAAAGCGCATGATTAATACAACTGCGGGTCCGACAGGGATGAGAACATCGAGGAAAGGTCCTTTCTACAGCCTTCTATCGTTCTTGTTCGGCCCAACGATAGATAAGCAACTATTTAATATACAACTATTTATATAGTTATTAATATTAATTTAAATGGGCGCGCGAATGAGAGGAAGCAAAATCATCCAGAGGTACGGCATCCTGCTGGTTACCGGAATCGTATTCCTGTGCATATTGCCATCGATACATATAGGATACCTTGAGTCGGATGCGACTCAGGAGGTTTCCCTGCCATGGGACTGGATCAACCCGGACCCGGGCATACCTGCTTCACTGTACTATCCGGCTAACTGGGCTCCGCTGGTAGTGCCATTGACCAGCCCGCTGACGCCGATCTGTCCGGCAGGCTATACCCTGGTGACTAGCATCGACGGCACCCAGCATGCCAAAGGCCCTGACGGCTACATCTACGATCTGGTTCCGGCGGGACGGACACCGCTACGGTCGGCCGATAAGTACCAGTGGATGGGCGACCATCCGCCGACGGCTACCGGGGCGTTGTCGCAGAGCTATCCGGCGTCCGCGAGTGACTACCAGACGGTAGAGCCATCCGCGAGCAACGTGATACCGGCGAACATAGCAGCCAAAATGCGCAAGCCCAACCTTGACTGGACGCCGCCTGAGTACACCACCACCGTGCTGCCCGAGGCATCGCTGGTCATCGGCCCTGGTGAGAGCTTGTCGAGCGTCAACCAGGTATCCCCCGGCCAGATGGTGATCGTCAGGGGTGACCACTCCTCCGAGATCATGGTGATCAGCAAGCCCATCATAGTGAAAGGCGAGGCCGGCGCGATCGTGAAGGGCATCGACATCCGGGCGCCCAGCATCGTCACTGGCTTCAGCGTCACCGGCCGCGAGGCCGGCATCTTCGCCAACGGCGTATCAGGCACCGACCAGTACCCGTTCGTGATCGAGGGCAACCACATGTACCTGAACGGCTACGGGCTGCGGCTTTACTACTGCAGCAACGTGATCATCAAGAACAATCTGCTCGAGAGTAACAGCGAGATCGAGATGCACATCGAGCACATGGACAATGGCCGGATCGTCGGTAACAACCTCGGCGAGGCGACATACCAGCCTGGCGGCGGTGCCGTGGACGTCGATGGGGCAGCCTTCCGGTACGTGAAGAACTCGGTCTTCGAGAATAACTACATCGGCGAGCACTACTACGGCACCCGGTGGTACTCGAGCAGCGACTGCACCATCAAGGATAACACGTACCGCAACAGCGGCACCAATCTTCGGCTGGGGAGGGACTATGGCGGCGGGGACTATGGCCAGTGTGACGACTTCACCGTGACAGGCAATGACATCCGCGGCGGTACTGATGCGATATGGGCACAGGCATGTGTCGACTGTGTGTTCAATGACAACGTCCTCAAGTCCAAGTACGGGTTCAAGTATAACAGCATGGGCCAGGGCGGCTCTGGG
>JAEZKS010000062.1 GCA_023436075.1 Methanobacteriota archaeon | reverse complement strand
CCTTGCATGCTTCGCTGCAAGGTCCCGCCGGCGAATACTAATAGAAGCATTTGCTGTTTCATGGTCATGTTTCTTTGAAAGAAGATCACAGCCTGTGCATGAAAGGAAAGCGTAAATGGCCCAGCGTTCCCTCGCGCGCGCACGCGAAAAGCGACGTTTATTTGGGTTTTAAAGTGGTGTTTGCTATAATGCGTTCCCTCGCGCGCGCACGCGAAAAGCGACCGCTTCTGCCATGGTTCCTGTGCCGGCCGGTTCTCTCCGGGATGTCTGACTCCAGCAATCACGCAGGTCTAAACATTTCCGGAAAGATCAAGATATAAATCGGCTTATGCAAGCGACTGATACTTAAAACACAGGAGAAGTCCTTGGTCACATACAGTGAATTTTTAATAAACGGCAAACGTTTTATGCAACATCTGCTAATTACTATCGATGATTTTCGAGAGGAAGCACATCATATCGACCAAGGATTTCTCCCGGGGCGAGATTGACCTCATCCTCGAACGGGCGGCGAAGCTGGAGCCATACGCTCGCCAAGGCCGCTCAGGCATTCTGAAGGACCGCATTGTCGCGTCACTGTTCTACGAGCCTTCCACCCGGACCAGGCTGTCCTTTGACGCTGCGGTGAAAAGGCTCGGCGGCACCACCGTCGGCTTCGACGCAGCAGAGGGCTCGTCCGTGGCCAAGGGAGAGACGCTGGCCGACACCATCCGCAACGTCGAGTCCTATGCGGACGCGATCGTGCTGCGCCACCCCAGAGAAGGCGCTGCCAGGATGGCTTCCGAGATCTCGAGCGTGCCGATCATCAACGCAGGCGACGGCGCCGGGCACCACCCGACACAGACGCTGCTCGACCTGTACACCATGAAGAAAGAGTGCAGCGGCAAGGATATCAGCGACCTCCACGTGGCCATCGTGGGTGACCTGAAGTATGGCCGCACCGTGCATTCCCTCTCGTACGCGCTGTCCCTGTACGGCGCCAGGCTCTCTTTCGTGTCCCCGGAGCAGCTCAAGATGCCCCCGAGCATCATCTCCTATCTCAAGAAGAAGGACATCCAGCTCACCGAGACATCCAATCTGCAGGACGCGCTGGCCGATGCGGACGTCCTGTACATGACACGCATCCAGAAAGAGCGGTTCCCGGACCCGGCCGAATACCTGAAGGTGGCGGGCAGCTACCGCATTACCCCGGAGACGCTGGACGGCGTGCGCGACGACATGATCGTCATGCACCCGCTGCCGAGAGTGAACGAGATCGACCCGGCGGTCGACAATATGAAATACGCGAGGTACTTCAAACAATCCTTCTACGGCGTGCCCGTGCGCATGGCTGTGCTGGCGCTGGTCATGGAGGCTGAGGAATAATGGATAAGCGAGAGCTGCGCGTCAAGCCGATCGTGAACGGCACGGTGATCGATCACATCACCGCAGGCCAGGCCCTGAACGTGCTGAAGATCCTGGGCATCAGCCCGCACTCGAAGTACGTGGTCAGCGTGCTCATGAACGTCCCCAGCGGGGAGATGAAGGCCAAGGACGTGGTCAAAGTCGAGGGCCGCGAGCTCGATCCGGAAGAGGTCGACACCATCGCCCTGATTGCGCCGAAGTCCACCATCAACATCATCCGCAACTACGAGGTCGTGCACAAGTTCCGTACGGACCGGCCGCGCCAGGTGGTCGGGCTGATCCGCTGCGGCAACCCGAACTGCATCTCCAACACGAACGAGCCGGTGCAGTCCCGCTTCGTCGTGGAGAGCAGCGAGGGCGATGACGTGGTGCTACGGTGCTCCTACTGCGAGTTCGTGTTGGACCGTGACATCGCGGAGCATCTGCTGTAAATAGATATAGATAGCAGGGGTTGGTCCATTGGCGCGGGCGGCTGCGTCATTCGCGCGTGCGCGTGACCGAGCTTCGGGCGCTCTTGTTCAAGATAGCACGGCCGTTTCTTTCGACCAATTATCTAGCAGTTATATGCCGATCGTCGCACATCATGCCTTTGCCAGTCGCGCGCGCGACCGCAGCGAAGGCTGATCAGTCTCGGCGCAGGCTGCTCATGTCTCGGCAGCCCCCGGCACGAGAAGCTATATCGTCCGTACCGCGATTATTGAGCCGGAGCAAAAAGGAGATATTGCTGCCGATCAAGGGTATTAGACAGCAGTCATTTTCATCGATCACGGAGGCAGAGGGATGGACAGGGAAGAGATCGTCAACAAGCTGGTTCGCGGCGAGCTGAAGTTCCATGAGGCCGAGAAGACGACGGCTACGCGGCGTGACGCCGTCGATGCGCGACGGGCGGCCGTGGAGAGGATCACCGGCGCGAAGCTGGAGCATGTGGGCCATTACACGTATGATGCCGAGACCGTCACGAAGAAGAACATCGAGAACGCCATCGGTGCCGTACAGGTGCCGCTTGGCGTGGCGGGCCCGATCTGGATCAACGGCGAGTACGCCCGTGGCGACTTCTACATCCCGCTGGCGACCACCGAGGGCGCCCTCGTGGCGAGCGTCAACCGCGGGTGCTCGGTGTGCACGGCGGCCGGCGGCGTCAACGCCATGGTCTTCCAGGACGAGATGACCCGGGCGCCGGTGATTACGGTGAAGTCGCTGGCCCAGGCGAAGGAGATCATGGAAGCGCTGCGCACGCCGGAACTCATGGCCGAGATACGGGCTGTCGTGGCTACGACCACGAAGCACGGCGAGCTGCTGCACATCGACCCGTACGTGGTCGGCAAAAGCGTTTTCCTGCGGTTCGCTTACGATACGAAGGATGCCATGGGCATGAACATGGTGACCATCGCCAGCGAAGCGGTCATGAACATGCTGGAGAAAAAGTTCGGCGTCCGGCACGTGACCGTGTCGAGCAACATGTGCAACGACAAGAAACCCGCTGCCATCAACGTGATCGAAGGCCGTGGCCGGACGACTGTCGCGGAGATCACCGTGCCCCGGGATATCGTGATTGCGAAGCTGAAGGCGACGCCGGAGCGGATGTGCGACGTGCACTACCGCAAGAACTTCCTTGGTTCGGCCCGGGCGGTCAGCTTCGGCTTCAACTCCCACGTCGCCAACGTCGTCGCTGCAATGTTCATCGCCTGCGGCCAGGATCCGGCCCACGTGGTCGAGGGAAGTAACGCGATCACGTCTGCGGAACTCACCGACGAAGGCGACCTCCAGTTCTCAGTTTCCATGCCGTCGCTGCCGCTGGGCACCGTCGGCGGCGGCTCAGGCGTCTCTACGCAGGGCGAATGTCTCGCACTGCTAGGCGTGAAGGGCGGCGGCAGCCCTCCGGGATCCAACGCCCGCAAGCTGGCAGAGATCATGGCATCGGCCTCGCTGGCCGGCGAGCTGTCCCTGCTCGGGGCGCTGACATCGCAGGATCTGGCGCGGGCGCATGCGAAATACGGTCGCTGAGCATCCATCTACGGGGCGGCCATTCGTGGCGACCCTGTGAAAGCCTGAAGAGGGCTCTTGTCTGACCGGGCAACTCGTGCATAGATTGCCCGATCCTTCCCGGCCCCTGTTTCATCGTCTATCTATCAAGGTTTCAAGTCTATTCATGTTTCATCGTCTACATCTCTGATTCTTCGAAAACTAATGTAAAAATACCTGTTTTTCCGGTAGAAGAACTTTGAAGTCTTTTCTGATATAGCAGAGAACGCAACGGACTTTTACCCCTTCATTTCATGTGGAAAATGCCCTGTATTGACAGGACGGGGCCTGTGGGTCCGTGTCGCAAAATATGATGGAGCCCGGGGATGCACCGGGGCTGTCCAGGTCATTTCCGGGCAATGGTGACGAAACCGGTGTGCCCGACCCTGGTGGACGGACGGGTGCCTCGCTTGCCGACCTCGAGCTCCTGCTCGCTGGTGATG
>JAEZKS010000059.1 GCA_023436075.1 Methanobacteriota archaeon | reverse complement strand
CACTTCCTCTTTCTTCTTGCCCATCAGGGCGTCCCGCTCCAGCTCGATGCCGACAAATGCGACCGTGCGCAGGTTCAGGATCGACGGGTCGAAAAGGATAGTAAACCGCTCGATGATGTTATTGTCCTTGAGCTGGTTGATCCGCTTGTGCACCGTGGATGCAGAAACGCCTAACTCTTCCGCGATGTCCGCCAGGGACGCGCTGGAGTCCCTGCAGAGCAGCTCGATGATCTTGATGTCGATCGCGTCCAGGTCCTTGACTGATTTGTAAGCCATAGTACTCTACCGGTTTTTAATAATAGGTTATGTCTCAGGGGGATTAATATTATTCAAACATATAGCGAATTATATTTCATAAAATAAAAGAAAAACCGGCGATATTATGTAAAATATGTCACAATAAGGTTATTTTTAGAATATTTTAAATAAAGCCCTTGCAGGGCATAAAATCGAGACTTCCAGGCAAAACCGGCCCACGCTCATCGATTTCCACCATTCGAATCTTCAAGGGAGGCCAGTATAAAGGCAAATTATATATACCACGCCTCGTTTTCCATGACGGGAGCAATACTTGGTCCGAAATTAGATTAAGCTCTATATAAAAATAGGCTTTATAATATAAAAATATTTCTATATAATTAACAAAATTTGCATGATGAAGCAGAAACTAAATGACATCGTCGAGTTTTAGAAGTAAATTAATTATAAATTTATAATAAATCGCTTTTTATACAATACGTAATTTAATTTTCCGCTATTAATATTAAAAACGCTTGATATCACGGCCTCTTTACAGTAGATGCAAGGGCCAAATTCCCCTGTACAACAAATGATTGGAGGACAAACGATGAGGAAAACAGTATTACCTCTTTTGTTAATGATTGCAATGGTACTATTGGCGTCCGTTGCGTTGGCGGCTAACTTCGGCGGCGCGGGCGCTATCAACAGTGCCAATGGATGGACGCCCACCGGCCAATGGGTAAATGATAACGCGGTTGGACAATCCCCGGCATCTTATACGAGCAGCCAGGGAACGGTATCTGCAACTCACCCGGTAGATTCGGAAAACAAAAAATTCAACTACACGGTCCGATTTGAAGTTAGAGACTGGAGCAACGTTGTGAAGGTCGGCCTCAAATCGGGAGGGACGGAGTACGCAATCGAATACAGCGGCAACAGTTTCAAATTCAATGGCGCTGTGATTGGCAGTAAGACAGGTAGCCTGACCAACAGTTTCGTAGCAGATATAGGGACTATCGATGGTAAAGTCTGGTATGGACAGGTATACGGCAACGGTATCTCCGGGTCGTATGTCGGGTCCGCCACAGTAAACGGCGCCCCGACTGAAGCCAGCGTTTTATTGACAAATAACAGTAAATCCCCGGTTATCTACGGCATAAACTTTGCTTTGGGCGGCGCCCTGGTGACAGACACGCCAGACAACACTACGGGCAACGTTACGATCACACCCGTGCCTACGTCCACTGAACAACCATCGACCGGCGGCAACAGTGGATCGCCCTACGACCTGGAACAGATCCAGTACTACTATGACAACATCTACCCGAAGATCGGCTCGCCAGATGATCAGGTTATCTACAACCCCAACGGCACCTATACGATCATTCCGGCCTACCAGGCCACCCACACCGTGAAGGGTACTGTGACCAGCGCGGCTGACGGCAGTCCGATCTCCGACGCCAGCGTCCTTCTCGGCGATGAGCTGCAGAAGACCGATGCCAGGGGCCAGTTCGGGTTCTATAACGTCCCTGGCGGCTCTCTCGATATCGCGGTGAGCGCCGACGGGTTCGCCTCAAAGACGCAGAAGATCAACCTGAGCGCCGATACGACTCAGAACTTCGCCCTGAACAAGGCAGGCACGGGCGGCTCGTCGAACGCCAATGCGGAGAACGAGACCGGCAACGATCCCAACACGACCGTGACGCTGTCCCCGACACCGACCGGGGTTCCCTCGGCAACACAAACCAAGTCGCCCGGGTTCGAGGGCATCGTGGCAGCGATTGCCATTATAGGCGCTGCCAGTGTTCTGGTCTACATGAACAGGAAACAATAGGACGATTATAAAAACATGAAAAACGGCATGATGAGATGAAAAACTACAGGGGCATTGAGCCATGTGGGAGGCCGGTAACGGCCTCCCCGGGGCTTACTGCCTCATAATTTTTATTTTCATGACACGGGGCCTCGCCGCCGGTTCAGAAAAACAACATATGCTTCGCATTTTTTAGCGACTCTCGCAACGCTTCCTTCGCGTCGGCCGTGACAGGATTGCCGTGGCCCGGATACAGCGTCTCAACGTCATATTTCGTCAGCATTTCCAGCGAGCTGATCATATGCTCAGGGCTGCCGCCGATGTCGGTCCGTCCGAAGCTGCCGCCCTCGAACACGGTGTCCCCTGTGAACATGACCTGTGAGGCCTCGTCGTACAGGCAGATGCCACCCGGAGTGTGGCCGGGCGTGTGGAGGACCAGGAGCTTCTCGTCCCCGAGGTCGATGACGTCTCCGCCGTGGAGCACAATGTCGACCTTGAAGGCCGGCGACTTGCGGCCGAACATGGATGCGGCGCTGATGCGGTCGCTCTTCAGGCAGGAGAGGTCGTCCTCATGCATGGCGACCTTAGCCCCTGTGGCAGCCACGATCTCCGGGACGGCGGCGATGTGGTCGTAATGGCAATGGGTGAGGACGATGAGGTCGAGAGAGCCTCCGATGCGACCCAGCACCCTGGCACCGTCGATGCCCGCGTCCACAAGGGTTTTACGCTTTGCGTCAATTAGATATGCGTTGGAGTCATAGAAGACTCCGTTTACGTTGATCACCTGCATCGGGTCATGCCTCAGAGGGTGTAATTACGTCAGACATAATAAGCTTGCTTCAGGTTGAATGCTCATGTTGATGCCAGATGCCCGGAAAGGGCTCACTCCTGAGATCAGGGATGTCGCAAGGCGCGAAGGCGCCGACGCGGAAACCTTGCGAAGCCTCGTCGCCGCAGGCCTGGTGGCGATACCACGGAACGTCTCTCGCAATTTCCCCGGCCGCGCAGTGGGGAAGCTCATGTCCACCAAGATCAACGCAAACGTGGGCACCTCGAAAGACTACGATAACCCGGCGGAAGAGGTAGAAAAGGCGAAGATCGCGGTCGAATACGGCGCAGACGCAGTCATGGACCTCTCTACCGGACGAGATAACGACGCGGTACGCCGCCGGCTGGTACGGGAACTGGACGTTCCCATCGGCACGGTGCCCATCTACCATGCGGCCCGGAAACGCAGCACAGTCGTCGATATGACATCGGACGACATCTTCAATTCGCTACGGGAGCACGCCCGGGACGGCGTGGACTTCGTGACCGTGCACTGTGGGGTCAACCTCAAGTCGCTGGACGCGCTGCGCCGCGACCCCCGGCTGATGAACGTGGTCAGCCGCGGCGGCGCCTTCACTGTCGCCTGGATGATCCACAACGAGGCCGACAACCCGCTCTACGCCGAGTTCGACTACCTGCTGGAGATCGCGAAAGAGTACGATCTCACGCTGAGCCTGGGGGACGGCATGCGCCCCGGGTGCATGCACGACGCCTCCGATCGAGCTCAGTGGACGGAATTGCTCACGCTGGGCGAGCTGGTCGACCGCAGCCGGGCAGCGGGCGTTCAGTCGATCGTCGAAGGGCCGGGGCACGTCCCGCTGGATGAGGTAGGCATGAGCGTCGAGGCCATGAAAAAGCTGACGGGCGATGCCCCGCTGTACCTGCTGGGGCCGCTGGTAACCGACATCGCGCCCGGATACGACCACATAGTTGGCGCCATCGGCGGCGCAGTAGCCGGCCAGCACGGCGCTGACTTTCTCTGTATGGTCACGCCCTCCGAGCACCTCGCCCTGCCGACTGCCGACGACATCCGGGAAGGCACCATCGTCACGCGCATCGCGGCCCACGTGGCCGATACAGTCAAAGAGGGCCAGCGCGACCGCGCGAGAGCGCGCGATCTCGGGATGTCACAGGCACGGAGCCTGCTGGACTGGCAGCGGCAGTATGAGGCAGCTATCGATGGAAAGCGCGCGAAACACATCCGGGATACCCGCATGACGACGAGCGATGCATGCTCGATGTGCGGCGATCTCTGCGCCATAAAGATCGTCAGGGAAGCGTTAGAGGAAACCAGGAAATGACCGATGCGCTGGTTATCGTGGGACACGGCAGCAAGGACCCGGGCGCAGAAGACACGCTGCAGTTCTACGTTGACCGCCTGTCACGGTCAAGTCGCTTTTCCACAGTGGCCGGTTGTTACCTGGAGCATCCGCCCTACATAGGCGATGCGCTCGGAACGATCGAAGCCGATCGTATACTGGTCATGCCGCTGCTGCTAGCGCCCGGCTACCATACCCGCGTCACCATTCCCGAAGCGATCAAAGCGTCGGGCAAAGAAGTAATTTTACTGGAGCCGCTAGGAAAATCAGAACATATTTTGCGGCTGATCGAGGAGCGGGTATCTGACGTAATCCATGGGAAACCTGAGCATCGCTAGGGAAAGTGACTTCCTTCCGTCGCTGAAATTTTCGATGGATCATGAGAGACTATAGCTAATCGACGACTGATAGGGCTGTATATCCATTCTGCTTACGACTTCTCAGGAGGGGGCTTCCGCCCCCTCTAGTCGCTCCGGCCTACGGCCTCCGCTGGCCTCCCCCGGCTACACCACTCCGCTCCTCCGTCGCGGAGTGGAAAGATCAAACAACCCAGCCCTGACAAGCGAAGTTACTTAGCATATACAAGGATTATCCTGGTGCTTGTGCTTCTCCGCGGTCGAGTGAGGGTTTTTTCGGCCGAATGGCCCCGGCATGCGAAGCTATGCCGGGGTGCGGGTGATGGCGCGGTGAAAAACGCTGCGTTAGCGCATTTTTCAGGGCTTGCGAAGGAACTCGACTCTGGCGCAGCGGAGCGTAGCGGAGCGCAGCCATTGTCGTGTGACGAGGGTGCGAGCCCGTCCGAGACATCTCAAATGCACCGTAAAAACCAGAACAGCACGTGCCCGAAGAGCACGGGCGTCGACCAGCGTGTAAGGTTGGATTTAATAATAACACTACAACGAACGGGTGTCGACTGGCGATTAATATTGACTTTTATTGATTTTTCCTATAATGCGCAAACGCTGACACTGGACCTAAAGGCTCCGACGTTTGCGGTTTCCGCCATCATGATTTTCGTGGTGGGGATGATCCCTCTGTGCCGAGGCGCGGCTCCCTTTGAGCATCGCTATCGGATCGCCCCTGGTCTCTATCCAGTAGCCCGCAAAGTAGAGGATGCCTGCGATCACGATGACGAGCAGCGTGTTTCGCAGCAGCGAGCCCACGATCATGGGCTCGACGACGTCCAGAATATCCCTGATGGCACTGCCATTTGAGAACGAGCCCCAGGCCAGCGACTTCAACAGGCAGGGGAGCAGGGCGAAAACGAAGAAGACCACGGCGAAGAAAGCTGCTATGGTTTTTCCCGCGCTTTTCAGCTTGAACGGCCGGGAACTGTCCGGGAATCCCATGATCGCGCCCGCAATAAGCATCGAAAAGACGACTGCTAAGAGGAGGGCGGCAAGCACGTAGAGCAGATTGCCTATGGAGCCCACGAATGCGCTCGCGGCGCCCAGGCCGCCTGACTTCAGAGTATTATCGTACAGGCCTGAAGCGTAGGAATCCAGGACTGCGCTGATCACTTCGCTCTCGCTCATGCCGGCGACATCGGCCCGTGCCACGGTGATAGGCGCAGACCGGAAATAGTATGTGAACGATCCGTCACCGCTGGCGAAACGCGTGGTCATCTCCTCGTACTGATCCCGCAGATCGGCAGCCTTGTCAGGCTGTGCCGCGAGGTCACCGACCATGTGCCTGACCGAGCCGTAGGTCGTGAGTCCCCATGCCGTGAATACGACGACGAAGAGCACGGCGATTATGCTCGCAACGATCAAAAGCGAGTACCGGAATCCGTCCCTCATGTTCGGAATGTTTTTGTCGTGACGATATTAATCCTTTGCCCTCTGGAGGCCCGGGAGGTCGGCGAGAGAGCACCGAGCTTCAACATTTCGAGGCTCCAGAGGTCGGCAAGAGGTCTCCGAGCTTCAACACAGAGG
>JAEZKS010000277.1 GCA_023436075.1 Methanobacteriota archaeon | reverse complement strand
ACCCCGGGTCAGGCCCAGCGTGTGCTCTATCAGGTCGCCGTCAGCCAGGTACACTTTGTCGCCAGGGCTGAATGGCGTCTTGGGCGTACGCAGCAGGCCCTGTGGGTCACGGACGCCGATGACCATGGCCTTCGCGACGTTCTTCTCCTGCGGCTTGAAGATCCCCTTCCCTGACGGCGTCACCGCGCCGTCCGGGCCGAAGGCGTCCGACGAGCGGGTCATGGACACGATCTGGCCGAGCACCCACCCGTCGGTCGGGTGCCACACCTTCACGTAATCGGTGCGCTTGATGCCGTTCGGGTCCGTGACCGCAAACCTGTACTCATGGGACCCGGTTTCTCCGAAAATTACCCCTACCGAGCCAATCATTAAGGCTAATTGTGTCCCGATGTTATATAACCCTTTTAGTCTGCCTGAAAAAAAGGAAGCGCACAGGGGCCGGAACTGTTGCTCGGCCCGGTACGGGGAAGGGAAATATCCGTTATTTCACAGGACATACTTATATAAATATCATTTGTATATTTATTTATCGGGTGACTCATAGCTCCGTCGGACAGGCGATCGGGGCAGGTGGGAAATGTATGAGGATCAATGACTTGATTATATCAGCCGTGCTGATCGTTGCGCTGGCGGCCGGCGCTGCATCGTTCGCCATGCCGTCGCTGCTGGACAGGCAGATCGTGCCACAGATGCCCATGCAAATGGCCGCTCCGCAGCTTCCGGCGCAGGAACTGACTCCGGCCGACGTGACGACGCAGGCAGCAGAAGAGACGTTCAATTTGAGGGTATCGGGCAACGTCTATTATGACAAGCTGCCAGTACAGGGTGCCGAGGTCACGATCTACCTGAGCGGCAGACAGGTAGGCAAGACCACTGCCGGCGACATCTACATGTTCGAGGTTCCCGGCGTCAGGATGGGCGATACGATACGAGTGGACGCCGCCTACGAGGGATTCACCGGGACCGCTTCGGAAGTCGTCAAATTCAAGAGCATAAGCCTGAACGTGGAGATCACGACTGGCCGGTCTTTCATCAGGAATGCCCTCGATATGCTGCCCACTAAAGACGATATCACCGAATCGCAGCAGCAAGAGCAACAGCAGCCGGCACAGCAGCAGACGCAGCAGCCATCATCGCCGCAGCCATCGGGAAGCTCGTCGGCGACGACGTCATCGGCGGATGCCAACCAGCTAACCTCCCAGGTATTCGGCGACACGACCAATCAGCTTACCAATACGATCAGCGGCGCGAACAATGCAGTGTCCGATCCCGTTGCCGCCGCCAGCGCGACGGACCCGGGCAATGATATGAGCCTCAACGACATCCAGAACGCGATTAACTCAGGAGGCTTCTCCGGGCTCACTTAATGAGCCCGGCTAACGCCTGCAGAGCCTCTTCCTCCAGGAAGTGTAGCTCGGCGGGGATCACCATGATGTGTAAAGGCCCGCCAAAATCGAATGACTGCAGGGCCTCGATCTTCCCCGCTTTCACGAGAGGGCAGGGCGAGCCGGCGCGCGCGATCCCAACGCACAACGCGTCGGCTACCACGCCTTCGTTCCGACGGCGTTCGACCTCGAGCAGCAGCCGTATGCCCTCGTTTACGGTCATATAGCCTTTTTCCCGGTCGATGTCGAGAAAGAGCAGCGTATGCAGGCCATTCTTCAGGTTCATTTTCACCGTGTCATAAGGCGTCTCCGAGATGATACCCTTGTACGGGAACGCGATTGTAGCCGCTTTGCCAAAGCGGTAATTTTGCAGGCCGGTAGCGCCGCAGACGGCCGACTGGATCGACGCGCCGTTGATCACGCAGGTCTCGATGCCTATCTTCATGGCCCGCAGGCGCAGGTCCACATGAGTCGTCGCAACCATCGCGTCGCCGCCGGTGAGGAAAACAACCTTCAGGTCCGTCGCGTCCTTCAGGATGCTCTCTTTCGGACGCTGCTCCACCTCTTCGCGGGACAGGACGATCACTTTCTTACCGTACATCTGCTCCAGCTTCTCTATGGACGAGCCCATCAGCCTCGACGTGTAAAATTCCGAGTAAACGACGTCAGCGTCCCTGATCGCCTCGAGTCCCCTGACCGAGACGTCCTTCTCGTCGTACAGGCCCAGCCCGATAAAAGTCAGCATGCCATCACCAAACCCCGATAGTCGCACGCCTATATTATAATTGTGATGTTTCCTTATCCGGGCTTTTCGCCGTTTCACACAAAAACACGAAATTTCTTTTTATATTAAATCTCGAAATGAATTAAAGCTCGGTTAAACATCTAACTGCGCAAAATCACCATTAAAAAGCAAATTCACTAAAACACAGCTTTTAAAACGCGAATTATAGCTCTAAAGGCTCGAAGACACCAAACTACTATGTATTAAATCGTATATGCAGATAACGAGGCCATCTGCTGATTATAGAGCGATTACAGAGACTCGAATCACGCTAACGACGAGCGCATCGCACCATGTTTTCGTTTGGTGTCTTCGAGCCTTTCGAGCTTTAATTAGTGTTTTAAGCTTGGTGGCGTTCGTGGGTTTAGTGCCCTTGAATTCGTGGCTTTCGTGCCCTTAGAGGTTTAACCGTGCTTTCGAACACTTTGAGCTTTAATATAAAAAGAGATTTCGTGGTTTCGTGTTTAACGACGCAAAGCATCAGCGGCTCTTTTTAAGCAGCCACCCGGCCCAGAGGATGGCCAGGAACGGCACGGCAAGGGCCCAGTAGTGCAGGTACTGCCGGACAAGCAGCGTCAGCGAAAAGCCGACTGCGGAGAGGAGGAAATAGGTCTCTCCCGGCCCCGGTGTCTGGTCCTTCAGGAACTTGTTGTAGCCCAGGTACAGCGTTATGGACACGATCACGGCGATCAGGATGTTCAGCGCCAGCTCGATCGTATCCGTCCCCGTGCTGATGACCGGGTCCACCTTGTTCCGGGCGATGTATGGAGCAGCCACGCCGAAGCTCCAGTAAATCGAAGCGTCCAGCGCCTGCACGCCGTATACAAAGAAGATCGAGCCGAAGATGGCGATCAGCGGGAGCGCGACACCTGCGAGGAACACTGGCATCCGGCTCCACGCTTTCTCGAAATAAAGGGCCAGAATCAGCAATGGTACGGCAATGAGCGCATATTGCTTGAAGCCGATGGCGATGCCCGCGCATATGCCTGCTATCAGGTAATGCCGTTTCTCGCTGAAAAGAGCAAAGTACGTGGCGAGCAGCAGGAACACGATGGTGAATGGCTCGGTCATCACGAAGTAGCCCTGTGCCCAGCCGATGTTCACCAGGAACAGCAGCCCGGCGAGCAGCCCGGCAAACCGGCCATAGAGTTTCCAGGCGATTGCCATGACCACGATGGCACTGATCAGGTTGCATATGCCAATCAACAGCAGGCCGCCGAAGAACTGCTGCCCGATCAGTAGCGGGATCGTGAGCGTGAAGAAGATGAGTGGCGGTTTCGGGTCCTGGTAGTCTATGTAAGGTGTGTCACCATTGATGATGACATTCGCCATCGCAAAGAACCGGCCCGTATCGTAGATAGCCGATTCGTTGTCCATGAAAAGCGATGACAGATACAGCATCACGAGAATGACGAACACGAACAGCACGATGCTGCACGCGAAGAACGATCGATCTGACAGGCTAGGTAAGGGATAATGTTTAACCCTGGCGCGAGTTTCGAAAGCCATCAGACCATCTGCTGGGGAATAGCAACAATGGCTTATTAACTTTACGATGCTTCCTGAATAACCAATATATAACGATTCCGTCGGAGCATTAGAACAGGGCCATAAACGACCCTATTGATCCATAAGAAACTTGATTTCATTTGAAAGAAATCAAGCTGGCTTGATTAAGGTATCTTTCAGGTTTCCGGCTCCCGGCCTTCCGGCCGGTTCAGGATGAGCACGTTTCCACGGCCCTTTTTGATCTTTTTGACCAGGCCACGGCTCTCCAGGTCTGACACGATCAGGCTAACCTTCGCCTCGGAGTATGGAAGCATCTTTCGCAGGTCGAGCTGGGTGATGCGGCCATCGTTCTTCTCGATGATCGCCAGCACCTGGCGGCAGTCCTCCGGCAGTAGGAGATCCCTGACTGTCGGATGTTGTGAAGCCGAATCCTGCTGAACGGGCTGCGTCGGCAGTATGTCTGGCTTTTGCGCTTCATCAGGCATAGCAGGCGACGGCGAAACGTTCGCCACTTTCGAGGAAGAGCCTTCGCCGGGCAGCATATTCCTGGCATTCTTAGGCCGCAACATCCGCAACGCGAGAATGCCGACGATGATCGCCACAACTGCCAGCAATATGGCACCTCCGCCCAGCCACAGGTCCCAGTTGTCCGATGACGGCGGTTCGGTAGGGCCAGGCATCATCGTAGGAGCCGATTCAGGAGACAACGTCGGAGTCGCATTGACATCCGTGAACCCGGCCAGATAGTCCGGGTCATCCGCGGGGAACAAGATCAAATCGATGGTGCGTTCGCCGCCGCCAGGGATTCTGGTGACATTCTCAGTGGCGACGAGCTCCGAAAGCGTGCCAGGAGTCCCGGCAGATGCCATGATCATGTAGTCGCCGCCGGGCAGGCTGAAGGAATAGCTGCCGCCATCCGCTACTCCTTTGCCCACCATTATCATATCAGGCATGGAGTAGACCTGTACCACTGCATTGTCCACAATGCTGAACGTCCCCCAGTCATACACACGGCCATGCACAGTACATTCGGCCGCAGCAAATGACGGCACCAGGGCGAGGGCAATTAACAGAGCCATAAAAAAGACGATCGCTGTGAAACGAGGTTTACGCGTCTTCGACTCCATAATCCCTGTCCCTGACATATACTTGGATAATAAGCCTGGACACATAAATACTTTTTTAAAACGAAAGAGGCACTAATAAAGTTTTATTAAGTAATTGTGGATAAATTATGGCCCGTTATCAATTATTCGCCATCCACGCAAGAAAGAATCCTTAAATATTCGCAGAAGCAACAATAGCTCATACAGGTGGAGCATGATAT
>JAEZKS010000266.1 GCA_023436075.1 Methanobacteriota archaeon | reverse complement strand
AGAACTACAATACCCGGCTGACCTGTCCCCCTTACAGCCCCACGCCCGAAGAGACGCGGAAGGTGCTGGACGAGTACAAGATCGCCTACTTGATCAGGTACGACGGCTTCGTCGGCTTCGACACGTACCCCCCGAAAGACTTACCGGTCGCCATGGATAAGCTGAGCTTGCACGTCTGCGACGAGGTCATCAAGATGGAGCGTCACGCGTTCCTGTCCGGCTACTACAAGGCGTTCGCCTACGGCGCACACCGATGCCGCCGGTGCGAGGTCTGCACGATAGTCGAGGGCAAGAACAAGTGCAAGTATCCGATGGAGGCCCGACCTTCGCTGGAATCGTCCGGCATCGACGTATTCGCCACGGCACACGCAGCCGGCGTGGATACTCATGTCGTCAAGGACCGGAACATCCTGGAGCCGGAGATGCTGCCAACATTCACGCTACTGCTGCTCGAATAGTATTGGTTGGGAGCTCTGTAGCTCAACTGAGAGTGCCCTGCTGTTCGGCCTCGTGCGTGTGAATGGTCGGGGCCTCTTGTTAAAGCTCGTCTCCTTAGCCCTCCATTTCTCCTTAGTCCTCAGCTATTGTCGTTTCTCCCTGACCTTCCTCGCCTCCATAACCTCGTCTCCATAGACTCCTGTACCTCCCTTGACCTCCGGGAGCTATGGAGTGCTGGGAGGATAGGGAGACGAGGTCAGTGAGGTGAGAGAGGTTAAGGAGACGTTTTTAAAAACGGAGGACTAAGGAGGCAGGGAGGACTAAGGAGGATACTTTCTAAATATCGAAAACATCCTGGACATTGTGCATTTTATCATAGCCGGCCGGAACCTTTGCCAATGGCTTAAAAGTCTATACCAGTCGCATGCCCGCGTAAAGCGGTATAACCTCTATGCCGGCGGCCGAAGCCGCTTCGGCGATCTTTTTTCCCGAGCAGTGACCGGGGATAATCTTACGTACCCCGGCAGTGCGAAACGCTTCTACAGTACGGTTAATCCTCTCGTCATCTGCCTTTTCCATGTGCAGGCCTCCGATAATAGTCGCGGGATAGCGTCCGAAGGTCGTTTTAACGTGCTCCAGCGTATTGACGATCCCGGAATGGCAGCAGCCGCAGATCAACATCAGTCCGTCGGCCGTCTCGACTACAAGGGACTGGTCATCCCTGATTGGGTCTACTATCAGCGCTCCTTTATGCTCGACCAGCAGGCGGTCGTCGGGTTTTTCAAATGACGTGACCCGCGGTATCTCGCCGGTTGTCCAGATGGTGTCGCAGATCATGAATGGCCCCCGCTTTAGCATGGGGTCGCAGTGATGCCAGAGTTCTTAGACTGTGAACGGGACGCCGATGTCTTTTACTTTGTCATCTTCGATCTTGACCTTTCGGTCGAAAGCCTCTTCGATGGCCAGCAGCTTGACGATGCCCGATCGCCGGAGTGCCTTCATGAGGCCGCCTGCGTGATCATAATGGCCGTGGCTGAGAACGATCATGCCCAGCCAGCCGAAGTCGATGCCTGCGGCTCGGGCATTCTCCAGCAGCACGTCGCCGCTTTGCCCGGTGTCGAACAAAAGGCGGAGGCAGTGGGACTCTAAGAAAAACGAGATGCCGTGCTCAGCCTTGTATCCTGGGGAAGGGGTGTTGTCTACCAGACAGACGACCTTCAGGTTCGCGGCACGGTCGGTCATGAGATTCACGATCAACTATGCCGCGCAGCCCTATTTAGCTTTTCATCCTGTGCTGGTGCCGTTGGTCGGCGTCGTAGTCGGCGCTGGAGGCACTGTAGGCTCAGGCGTTGGGGTCGGCGTCGGTGTCGGCGTCACTGTAGGCTCAGGCGTCGGTGTCGCTGACAGCGCTTCGGTCACGTTGATATAGCCTACCTTCTGTGTCGAATTGCTGCCGCCCGGGCCTGTCACGGTCAGCGTGACGCTGTAGAGCCCTGACGCGTTAAAGACATGCACCGGATGCCGGGTAGTATCGTTCGCCGTCAGGTCGCCCCAGCTCCACTGCCACTCTGAGGGCGAGCCCGTGCTAATATCCGTGAACTGTACCATGAGCGGTGCCATGCCCGTCGTAACGTTGCTTGTGAAGTCCACGATCGGCACTGGCGTCGGGGTCGGAGTTGCAGTCGGCCTGGATGTCGGCACCGCCGACGGTCCGATGTCCAGCATCTTGATCTTATCGAGCGTATTCAGGTCGTTAAGCTGCAGCCGGGTGTTTGAGATTGTGTAGAGCACGCTGTCGATGTACAGGCTCCGGGTGATCGAGCGGTCTCCGTAGAAGTAGTATCCGCTCTTTGTGAAGGCGTCGTTGTCGTCGTACTGCGTCACCCGTCCCCTGAGCGTGACCCCGTTCTGCAGGCTCACGTCATAGACGTATGCGCCCTGGAACACGAATTCGCCATACTGGTCCGGGCGAGTTCGCTCTCCTTTGATCTCAGCGAGAGAGATCGGCAGTACCAGCAGGCCTTTTTCCCGGTCGAACAGGAACGCCCGGTGGTCGGTCAGCACTGGAGAGTCCGTGCCTCGGTCCCCGATGACGACGTTGAACATCTCTTTCGGATTCTCGACATCGGTGACGTCGAAGAGAGCCATCTTCACGCCCTGGTACCAGGCGAAGTCCAGGCTCCGGGAGGCGATCTCTGACTGGTCTGCATCCACGGCGTCCTTGCCGATGCCGATCAGGTGAGTTTCGTCGTAGGGGTGGAGATAATCGCTGTAGCCGGGGATCTTCAGCTTGCCCAGCACTTTCGGATCATAGGGGTTCGAGGTGTCGATCACGAAGAGCGGGTCTACCTTCTTGAATGTGACAAGATATGTGCGGTCTCCCATGAACCGGCAGGAATAGATCTTTTCGCCCGGCGCCAGGTCCTCCAGTGCGCCGACCTGTCTCATGCTGCTGTCGAGAATGTAGATGTTGTTCTTCGAGGGGCTCGAGCTGTCCCAGACTTCGCCCAGCGTCGTCGCTATGCGGAAGAAGCCTTCGTGCTCGTCCATGGAGAACTGGTTCAGGATATGGCCTTTCACGTTGCCCGTTCCTGCGCTGGCGATGTTGCCTTCCCGGAGGTCAAACTTCAGCACTGTGGTATTTTCGGTCGGCGCGACGTCATCAGCCCGCAGGGTGTAGTAGCCCGGATACGTATATTCGGCGATGTACAGGCTATTCTGAGAGGCGTATACGCTCTGGCCGGAGCCTGCGATCGTCTGAGTGGTGATATCGCGGCTCGTGTCTTTCAGGGACACACTGGCAATAGTGATGAAGCTCGAAGACTGGATGCCCGGAACATAGCCTATCTCGGTCGGTGACGCTACCGGCTCGACCGTGCCGTCCGGCGCCTTGCAGAGCGGGATAATATCGGTCGCGTCGACATTCTCAGATACGTACACTCGCGGGTTCGAGTTCACCACAAAGTAGGCGAAATCGCCGATCAGCCGAGATGTCATATAGTTGCCTTCGACCTCAAACGATTTCAGCTTCTTCGGGTCCGTCCGATCGGATATGTCGTATAGATCTGCGATAGTCGTCGATGAGCCATAATAGGGCATGATCGATTTCCCGCTCGCCTCGCTTTCTGCCGGCAGCGGCACGATTCCGCTGTTGGATGTGCCGAAGACCAGCATGCGGTCGCCGTCGATGAACAATTCTCTCGGAGTCGTTTTGTCGGATCTGATCGAGCTGATGACGGCAGCGTCACCGGCAGGATACGCCCTAGCGATGACGATCCGGTTGCCAGAGACGAGGTAGATATACGTGCCATCGGTCTTTACCAGGTCAGCTTCGTCCACGCCGGCGACCTGAACGTTTGTCGTCGAGTAGTCGGCCGAGCCTTCCTTTGACGTGGACGCGGAATTCGCAGCGGCAGAGGTGACCTGGCCTTGAACGGCGCCTGTGGTGCTCCAGGTCCCGAAGGACTGGCCGGATGCCGTGACATCGACGAAGTATAGTGTTGAGGCACTGCCGGCGAACGATTTCAGCAGCTCGTCGCCGCTGGCGTAGCGCTTCAGATCACCGCTCGTCGCCGGCGGCGCCGGGTGGTGGCCGCCGGCGGGAGCCTGATCGAGCACTCGGCCTGCGGCGTCAGCCACAAGCAATAAGAGGATAGCCGTTATCAGTAACAGCGGAATGGCAGATGGACTTATTCGCATGATGATCTATCCGATAGTCCATAGATATCTCTTAATTAGATTTAAGCCTTTATTTAACTCCTAATTGAATTGAAGTTATTGAAATAAAATTGTTTTTTTTAAAATAGACGTAAAACATCGATGAATGATGAAATTGTGTTGCAATTTCCATTCGGAAGGCAAAAACCATCTCGATTATGCCTCTGTTCTGCTGACAGCCGTCCCGAAATTGCGTTGTTCCTGACGTCGAAACCTGTAACGGATAGGCTTCTGACACAAATGATTTTAAGGAGCGCGGGAAATACGGGCTCAAGAGGGATGCCAGTGATACCGGGCGACGTTTTGAAACACATACAGGAAAACAACGATAACCGTGTCAAAGAGCTTATCGACTTCCTCAGCATACCGAGCGTCAGCGCCAGCAAGGCCAGCACAGGGGATATGCGACGAGCAGCAGAATGGCTGCTGGAAGAGACGGAACTGCTGGGCTTCAAGGGGACCATCGTCGAGACTCCAGGGCATCCGGTGGTCTACGCGGAACTCTGTCCCTACAGCGATGCGCCGACGTTGCTCATTTACGGCCACTACGACGTCCAGCCGCCTGACCCGCTGGACGAGTGGCATTCCCGGCCATTCGATCCGGTTATCCAGAACAATGCCATCTACGCACGGGGCGCGACAGATGACAAAGGCCAGCTCTTCACCCACCTGAATGCCCTCGAGGCCATACTAGCCGTCAAGGGCCAGCTGCCGCTGAACGTGAAACTCGTTTTCGAGGGCGAGGAGGAAGTCGGCAGCGACAACTTCGAGCACTTCGTCCTCGGGCACCGTGAGGATCTGAAGGCCGACTTTCTCATCGTCTCTGATGGCGAGAAGTATGCGAAGGACCTGCCGGCCATCTGTTACGGCCTCCGCGGGCTCGTGTACATGCAACTTGAGATCACCGGCCCTCGTTTCGACATCCACTCGGGGCTTTACGGCGGCGCCGTAGCGAACCCGGCACACGCGCTGACCTGGATACTGCGCAGCCTGCGGGATGATCGGGGCAAGGTGCTCATACCGGGCTTCTATGATGGCGTCAGAGATCTGGCGCAGTGGGAGCGAAAGGAGATGGCGTCGCTGCCCTTCGATGAGGCCGAGATGAAAAAGTACTTAGACGTACCGCAACTGGTACCCGAAGAGGGCTATACTGCGCAGGAAAGCATGCGGGCCCGGCCCACGCTGGACGTCAACGGCATATGGGGCGGCTACCAGGGCGAAGGCTCCAAGACGATCATTCCTGCCACGGCCGGCGCCAAGGTAAGCATGCGCCTAGTGCCCGATCAGAATCCCGATACTGTCATGGAACAATTCGAAAGCTATGTCAGATCCATAGCCCCCGAGGGCGTCCACGTACGGATTATCCGGCATCACGGGGCAGAGCCCCTGATCGTCGAACGTCAGAGCCCGGCTATGGCTGTGGCTGAGAAGGCGATCGAATATGGCTTCGACCGGAAGCCGGTGCTCATCCGGGAAGGCGGCAGCATCGGCGCCGTCATGACCATGAAGAAACACCTCGGCATCGATGACATCATCCTGGCCGGCTGGGGCGACCCCGACGATGGCCTGCACTCGCCTAACGAGCATTTCAGCTTAGAGAATCTTTACCGGGGCACGCTGGCTTCGGCCGCGCTCATCTATGGGCTGGCGCAGGTGAAGAAAACTAAATAGGACATTTCCTGTAGCGTTGAGAACTGGCGGGAAAACCGTCTCGCCGGCAGGCAGGTCGCTCGCATGCGTGTACATGGCCGCTGCACGGGCAGCTCTTGTTTATTGCACACGCAGCGCTTGCGACCATTGCCCATTCTGCCTGGCTCATCTGATGTATGTAACGAGACCTTGCTTCCGGTCTGCTGCTTTGGCAGCCATGGCCTTTTTGTACCCGAATACAGCCGCATTATAAAGCCTGTAACCGTCTGGTATTTTCAACATTTTCAGCAATTCCGGGCCCTGCGGTGATTGAAACGCCAGCAGGATAAAGAATATCCAGCACGATCCCAGCCCGATCGACTCTGCGGCTATCAGCAGGTTCTCAGCGGCTGCAGCGCAATCCGCATCGAGCGGTATAGAGACCTGTTCGTTGCCAGAGATTATAATCAGTGTCGGCGCGCCATAAAGACAGTCGAACTTCTCATTGTTTCCCAGGTCCCTCAAATGTTGCATGTCCGTTTGCCTGGCGGCTTCTTTGGCGGCAAGATTCAGCCTGTCCAGCAGTTCCCGGTTTTGGACTACCGTAAAATGCCATGCCTGGCCTCCGGCATTCGGTGCATACATCCCCGCTTCCAGTATCGCCTGTAGTTCGTCATCCTTGATCTGTTCGTCTTTATAGCTTCTGATGCTCCTGCGTTGTTTAATGATTTTCAATGTCTCGTTGGCAATCATCGAATCGCCCTCTACTGTTGTATTTACAACGATTACAGGATCGGAAATAAAACTATTTAACTAGTGCTATTGAGGGCCGGGCGATATTTCGGACGGGCTTTCGCCGTCCTTTTCCCCGAACTTTATATACGTCCGGTAGACGGCCACCAGCAATCCGTAGACCAGCGGGGCGGCGAAGAAGCCTGATATGCCCCCGGCGAGCCCGCCGCCGATGAACGAGAGGATGATCAGGAGCGGGTGCAGGTTGGATGCCTTGTTGATCAGGTATGGCCGGATGATGAAGTCGGGCGGGAGGTAGACGAACACCATCGACGATAAGAGGAACATGGCCGCAATCGCCAGCCCCCGGTCGACGTACAGGTAGGCCGTCAGGGGCAGGAATACCATCATACCTGACAGGATCGGGACCATGGCAGCCAGAAACACGAATGCGGTGAGCAGGATGACGTGGGGTATGCCGAACAGGAACAGCAGGATGGCCGACATCGCGGCGATGAACAGCGCCGTGTAGAACGTGCCGATGTATAT
>JAEZKS010000249.1 GCA_023436075.1 Methanobacteriota archaeon | reverse complement strand
CCCCATGCCTTGACAACGCGGTCAATGCTCTCTGCCTCAGACTTATCGTTTACCGTGAGTAGCATTCCTTTCGCGCCCAGCGCCCGGGCCGTCAGCCCGACGTGCGTGGTAATGCGAGCGTCCCGCTCAGGCCTGTGGCCCAGCCGCAGAATAGTGATGTCGCCCATGGCCGCACCAGAAAAGAGAAAAGGCTCAGGCTTACGCCTTGGCCTTCTTCGAAAACAGCTTGATGAATTCGTCGCACTGCCCGGATAGCAGGCCGGAAGCCTTCTTGATCGCATCGAGGGGGTCTTCGGACTTGTCCGTCTTGACGTAGAGGACCGGCTCGCTGACACCAGGGAACTCGATGGTGTAGGTGGCCGTCTCAACGGCGTCGTCCGCGATCAGGGCGGCCTTCAGCGCGTTCATCAGCGTATGAGACTCGCCCTTGATCTCCACCTCGATCTCCGTGTTGGTTTTCCTGATAATCTTTACTTCCATGCGTTCACCTCAGATGATGCCCTTGCCGTAGTCCGAGGAGATCTTGCGGGTCTCCCGGCGCTCGCACTGGGGGCACATGAGCTTGCCGTTCTCGTACTTCAGCGGGGACCTGCACCGCGAACAGTGGGACGTGATGACGCCGAGATTCTTATCGACCGTGGACAGTCTCATGTTCTTAGTGTCGATGATCCGTGCCTTGACGATGTCCTGGTAGCCGAACTCCTGCTGTAGGTCCTGCACGTACGAGTCCTTCACGTTCGAGATGTGGATGGCTGCGGATGTGTTGCCGGCGATCTCCCGGTCGAGCGCGCCCTTGATCCGCGAGAGTTCCACGAGTGCCACGGATCCCTTGATGTCCGTGACCCGGCCGATCACGATGTCGCCCTCCCTGGGCGTCGGCGGAGTCTTGGTTACCGGCTCTATGTAAACCGATCTTTCTCTCTTGTCGATCGCGATTCTCCCGGTGGTGTTGGCGTAGATATTGCCGTTCTCCTCATACGTCCCCCTGCCAGGCAGGAACTCTTCGGACGTGCCGACCATGTCGCCGGGAATGACAATCTTATCGTCTTCCATTTCATTTCCCTCAATTCTTCTTCTGCGCATCTGCTTTCGCTTTGATCCTGTAAAGCTCAACGTCTATGTACGCAATCTCTTTCTTGTGGAACTTGAACGTGTGACGGATCGGGAATTTTAGCGTTATCACGTCCGTGATGATGCCTCTGCCCCTGATATAGCTCTCGATAAAACTCTGAGAACCAGCGTTGTGTATCGAGTATATCACGCACCCTAATTCCAGGGCCTTGTCCAAAAAGGGTCTGTCGTTCCCTTTTTCTTGCGCTCCGAAGGGGGGATTCATGACCACTGTGTCGAAATGCCCGCAGGCATCCCGGATGTCACAGCAAATCCATTCCACACTTGCGCCCAGCGATCGAGCGTTATCTCTCGCAGTTACTAACGCGGTAATATCACTGTCAATGCCTATAATCTTTTGTATGACGCCCGCGTCCCGCTGCAGCAGGCTCGTGCCGATGGCCAGCATTCCCGTGCCGCAGCCAAGGTCGATCACGCTCCCGTCGAGGTCATTGTTCATGAACGCGAAATAGAGCATCTCTGCAGCTACCGTAGCCGGCGTGGCGTACTGCTCGCGGCTGACGTCCGGCCGCTCAAATCCTTTAACCTGTTCCAGAAGCATTTCCAGTTTGCGTTTCTTCATGGGCGCCCGATGTAATCAATTACATTTTTACTATTTTTATTTTTCCGGAGGCTCCCGATGTGGCCGGCGGTGTTTTCGAGGCACGGGCTGGAGCAGGCATCGGCCAGACACCTGTTCTTAAGGCTGCTGTGCACGGGAAATTGCGTAAACCGGCGACAATAGCTATACATTTATTTCCACATATCACCGTTCGTATGAACAGATCGACGATGGGTCTGCTGTTGTTGCTGGCCGTGTCGTCGCTCGTGTTCACGGGCGTTGCAGGGATGTCGTTGTTCGGTCCGCAGACGTTCACCGCCGACGACAAAGGTAAAAGCGTGACGGTAAATACTGGTGAAACCTTCTGGCTAAAGCTGCCGGAGAACCCTGCAGCCGGCTACGCCTGGGACCTGAAACTGAGCGACGGGCTGATCAAGCTGAGCGACAAATATGAGCCTGCCGATCGCAGCGGCCTGAAGGTGGAGGTGGGCGGAACCCATTCCTACGAAATTAAGGCCCTGAAGAACGGCTCACAAATGATCGCAGGCAGCTACCGTCGAGCTGACAATCAGACGTCACCGGAGATAGAAACCTACACGCTGGGCGTCAACGTGGCCGATGGCGGTCTGTTGTCCGGCATTCTGCGCCTCTCCTTTCCAGTCATGGCCAGCGGCGGCTCGGGGCTAAGCGACCCATCCGGCAGCGCTGTCAAGAAGCTCGTCAAGCCGGGCGACAGCAACATCATGTCGATCCTGTCGCCGACCGCAGGGGACGGAGCATTTCCAATTATTCAGACCGGGACGTCCATATCGCCTCTTCCGGCGGCCCGCAACCAGAGAACGCCGCAGGACATACGACTGAGTTACACGGACGTCCCGCCAATTGATACCATCAATGCGAACGTCGGTGACACGATCCGTCTCTCGCTCCCCGAGAACCCGTCGACCGGGTACTCGTGGCAGATGATGATGATGAGCGATGGGATCGAGCAAGTAAGCGATAATTACGTCCCGGGCAACCGTGGAACGCCACAACGCCCGCTCGTTGGGGCCGGAGGCACGCACGAATGGGCCTTTAAAGTGGCGAAGTCAGGGCTCCAGACGATCTCGGGCATATACAAGAGGCCCTGGGAAGGATCGAGCGTCGGCGAGAAGACCTATAAATTAAATGTAAATGCAGCCTGAGGCCGTCAGAACTCTTTCAGCTTGCTGATGTACCTGTAGCGCTCGGCGTCGGGTATGTGCTGCATGGCGATGGCTCTGATCTCCATCACCAGGTCGCGCTGCACTTTGCTCTCCATGAGCGCTGCGAGCTCTCCGCCGTGAGTCTCCCTCAGCCGCATGACGCGGGGCATGTGCTCGGACGCGAACTCCGGCAGGTCGACGATGGCCTTCTCGACGATCAGCCGCGAGTTGAGCGCCACGTAATCTCCCATGCGCACTTCCGCAGGCGTCGTCGTTTTTTCCATGTCGAACCCGACCAGCGCGATCTCCGGCCTCTCGATGCCTTCGTTCCGGAGCGACGTCTCGAACTCGTGATAAACACGCAATCCGATGGTCTTGAGGAATAAGTCGTAAGAACGCTTATCAGTGATCGGCTCGAGCTTCATCTCATGAGGGGCCACCTGCTCGCCGGCCTGAGGCGACGGTCGCTCTGCCTGAGCCTGTCTGGGCTCCTGCAGCGTCGATTGTTTGCCCTGCTTCTTCAGAATCTTGCTCGGCCCTTTTCTGCCTTGCACCATCCATTCCTCCCGATCATGCTAGAAACGTTCGTGCTTAAGAGCTTTGCCGTGCTCGCGGAGGTTCCAGAGGTTACAAGAGGACACCGAGCTTCAACACAGAGGGCACAGAGGACACAGAGGACGCACAGAGGATATTTTTAACAAAACAGCTGGGTGTGAGCCATATATTTTATTCGTCCTCTGTGCGTCCTCTGTGT
>JAEZKS010000161.1 GCA_023436075.1 Methanobacteriota archaeon | reverse complement strand
TACGATTAAAACGAAGGCGGCAGCGCCGCCTGAAACCCGGACCGGGGCTCTGTCGCCCGGACCCGAGGTGAAAATATGACCAATGTTGAAGAAAGCGACAAGAACCTGGCAGAGTACAAAGAAGAATCCCGCCGAAAGATGGCGAGCATCCAGCGAGTCACGAGCGTCGAGCCGATCGAAGGCGCCGACCGGATCGAGAAGATCCGGGTACTGGGATGGCAGCTCGTGGCGCAGAAGAACGAGTTCGAGCCCGGAGACCTGTGCCTGTATTGCGAGATAGATTCGGTGCTGCCTGATCATCCTGCCTTCGAGAACTTCCGGGAACGCAAGTTCCGGATTAAGACGATCAGGCTAAAGGGCGTCATCAGTCAGGGCCTCGCGTTTCCGCTGGATCACCCGTACATCGTCGAGAAGATCGGCAACTGCAAGGTGAGCGAGGGTGAAGACCTCAGCGAGATGCTCGGGATCGTCAAGCACGAGGTTCCGCTGCCGGTCACAATGAGAGGGAAGGTGGCCGGCCGGTTCCCGGCTCACCTCGTCCCTGTGACCGACGAGCTCCGGGTGCAGTCTTACGTGAACGTGCTCGACGAGTTCGCCGGCAGGGACGTGTATGTCACCACCAAGATGGACGGCACCAGCTTTACTGCGTACTACGACGGCGCGAAGTTCGGGGTGTGTTCCAGGAATATGGAGATGAGGCCTGATGACGAAAGCATCTACACGAGGATCGCCAGGAAGTACGATCTCGAGCGCATCCTCAAGGCCATCGGGGAAACGGAGGGGCGTAATCTGGCCGTCCAGGGGGAAATCTGCGGTCCGGGCGTCCGGGGAAACCCCATCGGCCTGGCGCAGCCGGAGTTGTTCGTCTTTAACGTGTTCGACATCGGAGCGCAGCGATACCTGGACTTCGCCGACGCCTTCCGGCTCATGGAGGAGCGGAAGCTGCCCACGGTGCCGGTGGACGCGACCGGCGTCCGGTTCGGCTGGACGCTCGATCAGCTGCTCGAGATGGCGAAGGGCAGGTACGGAAGCGGCAGGCACCGGGAGGGTATCGTCATCCGGCCTGTGAAAGAAGACCACAGCAACGTCCTTGCGGGGCGGCTTTCCATCAAGGTGATCAACAATGATTACCTGCTCAGCGGGGGGAACTAATCTTCCCCCTTATTTATAGTCCGGAATCATGATACCTGCATCTCTCCTGTCGAGGCCACCGTAACATTTTTCGACGTGCGAAGCCATTGTTCCCACGATGAAGAATCTCTCTGGAAGCGATCTCGCGAAGAAAAACGCGGCCGAGAAGGCCTGTGAACTGGTGAGCGACGGCATGGTGGTGGGCCTGGGTACCGGCTCGACGACGGCCCATGCGATCCGGTGCCTCGGGCGGCGGATCGCCGACGAGGAGCTGGACATCCTCGGCGTGCCGACCTCCTATGCGTCGGAAGCGCTGGCCATCGAGTGCGGCATCCCGTTGACCAGTCTCGAGGCGTCGCCGGAGCTGGCCATCGACCTCGACGGCGCCGACCAGATCGACGCGTCCCTCAACGTGATTAAGGGCGGCGGCGCGGCGCACACGAAAGAAAAGATCGTCGCAGTCTCGGCCCGGCAGTTCGTCGTGCTTGCGGACGATAAGAAATACGTCCCCATATTGAACCGCTCTGTGCCGATCGAGGTCCTTCCGTACGCGCGCAGGCTCGTCGAGCGTGAGCTGCTGAAGCTCGGCGGCACCTGCAAGGTCCGTACCGGCCCCGGCAAGGACGGCCCGGTCATCTCGGACAACGGCAACTTCATCCTCGACTGCGACTTCGGGGAGATCCCGGAGCCGGCTGCCCTTGGAGAGAAGATGTCTCAGATCCCCGGACTGGTGGAGCATGGCATCTTCACCAACGCGGCGGTCGTGTACATAGGCTACGATGATCGCGTGGAAGTCTTGCGGAGAAAGTCCTGACCTTTCCTGTTTTGTACGACGTCGACGGTATGCATTTCGAGGCAGGGCGAAACCATAAGAATTATATCATAGAATGGTATTTAGGATATGCAAAACGTCACTCGTTATGTCGGAGTGGCCTAGTCTGGTTAGGGCGTCGGACTCATAGGGTATTATGAATATCGCCTAAAGCCTGAGACATCCGAAGGTCGGGGGTTCGGATCCCCCCTCCGACACTTTTATTAAATTTCCTCTCGCATATGCGCGCGGGGCTTTTATTGCATGTCGCTTTAGCGTAGGCCGTTCATGCGTCAGCGATCTGATGGCCTGATGTAACTATGGATTTACTGGCAACCGGATCGCGGCCATCGTTCGATTCATCGATTATGATATAAAATATATAAGCTGAAGTGCATTGATCTATACCGGGCTGAGGAGACACAGCACTTGAGCATCGTTGACAGGATCGACCAGTATCACGCTAACCTGATCAACAGGGATCTCGCGTACATTGCCTATGCTCTCGCAGTCATTATCATGGCGATCGTCATCGGCATCACCGTCGGCATTGCCATGGAGATGGTCCTGGGAAGGTCGGGCGACGGCTTCGGAATTGGCTTCTGTATCGGGATAGCCATCGCATTCTTCGGCTATTGCGTCTTCATGATTTACGCCATCAAGCTTTTCATCGACACGTGGAAGATCGAGGCCACGCCAGAACTGCGCGAGGAATATGGCAAATCGATCAAGTGGGCGATATTGTTCTTCTTCCTTCTCTACCCCACATTACTGTGGCTACTCCTGATCATCGGGTATTTCGCCTACCAGGGTCGGTACGACACGTACCTGACGCACCGGGCAAAAAAGTGTTGATATCACTTGCCTGTTCACATAGACTTGCAATTGTCACGGTTAACTGATGCACGCCGCGCCTGACGCCTATCTTTAAAGTAACCCGTGCCTGGTCTTCATCAAGTCAGGCGCCCGGGTCGCCAGGGCGTTGTAGCAGAAAAGGAATATCCAGAAGAACGCCAGGTAGACAGACATCCATAGACCTACTGAAAACATTGCTGGCTTAATGTCAGCAAAGTATAGGCCGATAAACACGCAGTTCACCGCGAACGCCGCGAATCCCAGCAGCGGGATGCCCCATAACCGGTACCTGACGTTGCGGTAGAGCGCCACGTTGACCAGCAGGATGACCAGAGTGAGGGTGACGTAGATTAACTCGGACAGGTGCAAGTGGAGCCCTCCCGCCGTCTCCGGGAACAGGCCCAGCAAGAT
>JAEZKS010000090.1 GCA_023436075.1 Methanobacteriota archaeon | reverse complement strand
CGCCAAGACTATTAAATAAAACGGCTCCACGCATGACTTTATGCTAAAAAAGCCTTGGCGGTCTTGGCTCCTTGGCGTGCTTGGCGGCCCCCGTTCTGCGAGAGCCTAAAACAAGGCTGAGTATGGCAGTCCTGCTTGGAAAATATGTCACTCAGCTCTGCCCCGGCACTCAAAACGCGCGCGTGACCGAGCCGCAGAGCTCCCAGTCTAAGCCGCAGAGCTCCCATGTCTAAGCCGCAGAGCTCCCATGTCTAAAGCCGCCCGACATCATCCAATTCGGGCATCGGCAGATTGTTTTTATACTATCGTGCACATCTAAAAAGCATGCCAAAGTACGCCGTTGTCGTCTGCCCGGACTGCAAGAACCCGTTCATCATAGAGCCCGGCCCGAAGAATATCTCCTGCCGACACTGCAACAAGCGGCATGAGGCCTCGAAGCTCAGGGTGTTCATCGCTACGGACGACTTTAGGCAAGCACAGGCGGCCAGAGGTGCGATCAATGCTCAGGTATGTGGTGACCCATCCTTCGACCCGGAGGTCGAGGGCATGGCCGACGTAGGCGCATCGCCGCTCCTCGACGGGCCGCGCTTTCGTGAAGACAAGGCTCGTGTAGACGAGAAGATGCGCGAAGAGGCGAAGCAGACGCGGCAGAAAGGCCAGACAGCCACGCTGGTCGAGACATTCGATGAACTGGCCGCGGCAGGTGACGTGGACGTCGAGGAATACTGGACCCGTGTCTCTCACTGTGGCATTACGCGGAAGAAGTTCGACGAGTGGGTCAATAAGATGATTGAGACAGGTACCGCATACGAGCCGACCCACGGGTGCCTGCGAAAAGGCTGAAACTCGGCTCATGCACCGGAATCGTTTTTCCCGGCACCATTCGTTTTCTTCGCCTGTCTTTCTATCTGGTCGAACCATTTGTATGCCCATGTCATCGCTATCGGGGTGATCACAGTCGTCACCACGACCATAAGCACTACGGCGGTGAACACCGTGTCAGAAAAAATTTTTCCGCTGTAGCCAATGCCTGCGATGATCAGACCCACTTCTCCACGGGACATCATGCCCAGGCCGATGATGGCCGCTTCCTTGAAATTCCTGTGCATGACCAGGATGGGAAGCGCACAGCCGACGATCTTGCCAAGCATGGCCAGGACGATCAGCGCGACGGCAAATATGGCCGAGTCCAGAGACAGCTTGCTCAAGTCCACGCCGGTGCCAATGATGACAAAGAACAGCGGCGCCATCAGGAAATTGATCTTTTCCGTGACTTCCTGTATGGTCGGCAGAATTTTCGTCTCGGCCACGCCCATGCCTGCGGCGAAGGCGCCTAGAATTGGAGTAAGCCCAGGCAGACCTATCAGGGTAGGCAGGGCTCCCGCCGAATATGCAAAACCGAAGCAAACCGCCAGGATAGATGCTTCCTGCGGGCCCTTGCATTTGATGATACAATGAGGACCGTTCCGATCAGGGTCGCATTTTTTAACGGCCTCGTCGCTGTGACCGATCTCGGTATAGACCGTACAGCAATCTTTGCGCGGGCACAGCTTATCGATCACCTTCGCTACGACGAACACGGCAAACAGTGTCAACAGCAGCCAGAAGCCCACGGAGACGACCGTGACTTCGCCGATGCTGACGATGTCGACCGCGCCGGTATTCACGATGCCCTGTACGATGGCCAGGACGATGAGACCGAGCACGTCGTCGATGACAGCGGCACCGATCAGTATCTTACTCTCCTGCGTGTTGAACTTGCCAATGTCCTTCAACACCTTGACCGTGATCGCGATGCTGGTGGCAGTTAAAGCTGCACCTACCAGGAGTGCCTCGTTCTGAGGGTAGCCCCATATGACGACCAGGCCGTAGCCAAGGAAGAACGGGATGATAACGCCGCCCAGCGCTACGACGGTGGCGGTGACGCCGCTTTTCCGGAAGTCTGCGAATCGCGTCTCCAGACCGACCAGGAACAGGAGCAGCACGGCACCAAGCTGGGCAAACACGGAAATCGTGTCGTTACTGGTGATAATTTCCGGATTGAGCAACTGGACGCCAAACATGGCAGGCAGTGCAATCAGAGGCAACAGCAAAATGCCCGCAAGTAATTCACCGACGACAGCGGCAATCTTGAAATGTTTCGCGATCTCTCCGCCGATCTTCGCTGCAATGAGCAGCATGCAGAGCGCTAGCAACGTATCGAGTACGAACGAATCGCTTGCCGACATCCTGTCCACCTACCTATGGTATATGTGCATACACATGACGTGTATTATAATTTATTGTTGCCGAGTTAGCGTCGTAATCGTCCGGCTTCAGTCCCGATTCACACCTTGAACCCTTTGATCATGTACCGGATGAGCAGCGCTACTGGTATGATTTCCAGACGGCCGATCCACATGTCGAAAATCAGGACGAGTTTACCTATGTAATGCATGGCAGGCGTAATGATTGCTGTCTGAATGCCCGCGTTGCCCTGGGCTGAGCAGACCGAGAAGATGATCGTGCTCAAGTCGGTCGATTCTGGCACAAAATGCGAGAGGACCATCACGCTGACGAGGATCGATATCAGGAAGAGGAATGAGATCAATGTGGCTTCCGAAAGCTCCTTGCGGACCAGATCTTCGGGCAGCCTTTTGTTGCCGATCTTCAGGGTCACGACGGCGTTGCGCGGCAGCAGCGTCCGCTTCATCCAGAGCTGGAACTCGTTCAGGAGGAACACTACTCTGGAGATTTTGAGGCCGCCCGAGGTGGACCCGGCGCAGCCGCCGATGATGGCGCCGATCGACAGGATCAACAGCGCCGTGTGCGACCAGCCCGACGTGTCGGTAGTCTGGAAGCCAGTCGTGGTTAATGCCGACACGAACTGGAACGCAGAGTTACGCAGCGACTCGAAGAGATCGCCGTTCAGCACGTAGGTCTCCACGGTCAATAGTAGGACTCCGAGCGCAATAATGGCAAGGTAGGCCTTTACTTCATTGTCCAGGCTGAGCAGGCTCTTCGGGCTCTTCACGGACTTGTATATGAACACGATGGGCAGGGCTCCGAGGATCATGATCGCCATGCATGCCAGCTCGATGTCGAAGCTGTGGTAGTGGGCGATGCTGTCGGACCAGACGGAAAAGCCGCCCGTGCCGATGGCTACCATGCTGTGATTGATGGAATCCCATAGCGGCATGCCGACGACGACCAGCAGCCCGATGCCGAAGAGCGTTAGCACCAGGTACAGGAACCAGATCATGTTGATGGTCGACCGGATGCTGGGCTTGATCTTGTCCTTCCGTGTCTCCGACTGGTACATGATGTAGGTGCTGGTACCCGGACGGATGAGGATGGTGACCATCAGCAGGATGACGCCAATGCCACCGATCCACTGGGTGATGCTGCGCCAGAGCTGGATGACATGGGTGGAATCTTCCGGGCGGGCGATCATGCTGAGTCCGGTACAGGACCAGCCTGACATGGCTTCGAAGAAACTGTCGATCCAGGACATGTGCTCGATAACGACAAACGGCACGGTGCTGACCGCGGGAACCGCGATGTACGCAAGTGCCGCCACGATCATGGCGTGCCGGAGCTCGAGCTCTTCGGCGATCGGGAACAGCACCTTCAAAACGAGAGCCGCCGCCGCGCTGACTACAAGCGCCGCTGCAAAGCCAGGAGCTGCGTATGCCTCGTTAAGCGCAAAACAGAGCATGGTCATGACAGCCATCATGACAGCGGTGATCGCGAACAGTCCGGTCAGGTTGCTGAAGATTATCCGGATGTTCTTGTACGAAACCAGCCTATTTCCCGAGCGTTCCAACTGAGAATAAATTGAAGATACGGTCGACAAGGTTTCTCCTCACGAACACGTAGACCGAGTCGCCGGCCTCGATGATGGTGTTGCCCTCAGGAATGATCACGTCCTCGCCACGCTCGATGGCAATGACCAGGACGTTGCCCGGCAGGCCCATTTCTTTGATTGCCTTCCCCGTGGCATGCGATTTCTCCTTGATGATGATTTCCAGGATCTCCGCCTTGCCTCCGGCCAGGCTCACGAAGTCGTTGATCGTCGGCCTGAGCATGGTGTTGTACAGGTCCTCCGCCACGATGGCGCTCGGGTTCTTGTGAATGGTGATGCCCATGCGCTTGAATATCTCGATGTGCTCCGGCTCGTTGACGATGGTGATCAGGTGCGGTACTTTCCGGTCTTTTGCCTGCAGCATGATCAGCAGGTTTGCTGCGTCGCTGCCAGTGGTACATATCACCGAATCGGCTTCGGCAATGCCCGCCTCCTCCAGCACGGACATGCTCGTCGCATCCCCCGGGATGCTGATCAGGTCGTACTTCCCGGCGATGTCCTTGCAGCGTTCCGGATCGACATCGATAACGACGACGTTGTGCTTTTCCGATACAGTAATGCGGGCAAGGTTCTGGCCTATGCCGCCCAGCCCCACGATGATAATATACAGATTCCCATCCTCGAATACCGGTTATGTTTGTATCTAATGAGACGTTATCATATATAAAGGATGAGCCGTATGGCGATATGATAATCATTCTCGGAATGTTTTATAGTTGTTCAAATTTCTTTTTGTACGGCTATCCTGTGGTTGAACACAATGTACACAAAGTATAGTCATTGGTGTATCTTTTTGTACGGGCTGGCAAGGCATTTAACACAGAGGGCACAGAGTACACAGAGTACACAACGTTCTTTTAAAACTGGCTTAGCGCCTACCGTTTTTTAAAAAACTTTGTGACCTCTGTGCCCTCTGTGTTAAATGCCTTATAGCATATGCAAAAAATAAAACCAATGACTATACTTAGTGTTCAACCACTGGCTCAGCGTATACAACCTTTCAAAAATGACTATAAACAGGTGAAACCTGCCACGCATCGATCAATTGCTATGGTAGGCGTTCCTGAGCAGGATCGGAGATATGATCGAAGTGATCAGGACGACCAGCGCGAGCACGGAATATATGGCGGTCATCCCGAACATTACGAGTCCGATCTGTCCGATAACGAGGGTGTATTCGCCCATCGGCGTCATCGCCAGGCTCAGTTTCATCCGTTCCCGCTCACGGTAGCCACCGAGTACGGTTGTCGACATGTATGTGCCGATAAACTTGCAGGCCATGACTACTATCAGCAGTCCCAAGAAAAGGACTATGTACAGTGGTACCTGTATGATCGCCAGGTCGATCGGGTCAGAGAAAATGATCTCTCGAATGTCAATCTGGGTGCCAGTATACGCGAAGAACAGCGGGATGAAGAATCCTTCGCTGAAGGTTTCTATCTTCGGGGTGATGATCTTGAAAGAGAAGTACGAGCGGGCCAGTAGAGTGCCGGCCAGGAACGCTCCGGTCACCGCGGCGATCCCCAGGCTGTTGCTCAGCAAAGCGACGGCAAACAGGATGATCAGGGACACGACGATGACCGAGTCTTCGCCAGACAGCCTCATTGCTTGCTTTACCAGCTTTTCGGAGATAGGGCGACCCATCCACAGGACTAACACGATGAATCCCAGCACCAGCAGGAAAAGCCTGAATGCCGACTCCACGTCCACGCCTTCGTGCAGGTACGACAGGAACAGCGAGAGTGCCAGCATCGCCAGGACGTCGTCAGTCGTCCCCACGGCCATGATCGTCTTGAATACGTTGCTGTGCTTGTCGCCCAGCTCAGACAGTACCATGAAGCCTATGGCCGTCGAGGTGGATATGAAGGCGATGCCGACCAGCAGTGCCTCGTTGAGCTCGAAGCCAAGCAGGACCGTGACAGCCATGGCTCCCAGGAACGTCAGCACGCCGCCGAGCACTGACATGAGGGAAGCGCTGTACATGTTTTCTTTCATGACTTTCTCGAAATCGACCGAGAGCCCCATAAGGAACATCATGAAAATGATGCCGAGTCCTGACAGCAGCTCGAGCTCGTGGGATAGATCGACGAGTCCCAGGCACATGGGGCCGAGCATGATGCCGGCCAGCATCTGCCCGATCAGCGGGGAGAAGCCGATATGGCGAGCTATGTCTCCCAGCAGTTTGCCGAGTAGCAGCATCAGAAACAGATCGATCAGTATGCCTGACTCTAACAATCCATCTTCCCCTAAAGAGGTCTATTGAGCCAAGATCGTATATATAACTATCACTCTCGGCCTGTCAATAAAAACCGGGCGTATAATACATACAGGCACGTACGTATCCGTGCCTGTACCCCACTATAGAATGAAAAACGCAGCTATTGTCAGTTCTGCGAATCACCATGAGTGGATAGGTTGAAGATAGTCGGCTCTACTTTTTCGATCGAGAACAGTTTTAGCACGCCCCGGAGGTTCTCTGGCCGGCCGAAAATATACAGCGTGTCACCCGGCATCATCTTCGTGTCTGCATCAGGGTTGTAGAGTGGTGTCTGTCCACGTTGCACCATCAGGAGCGTGGCCCCATACTTTTTCCACAGGTCCAGGTCCCGGAGAGTCTTTCCGCTGGCGGGGACGTCTCCTTTTACCTGCACCGTGGCAATCTCGACATTGGCCGGCAGCGTGCTCAGGTCATTCAGCGCGGAGCCGTTGGCCTGGCGCCGGAGCTTTCCGTAGTTCTCCGACCGCAGTTCGGCGGTGAGCTGGTCGATGCTGTCACGGGACACATGGTAACTGCGCAGCACCCGTGCGAATATTTCCACGGACGTCTCGAACTCCTCGGGGATGACCTCACTGGCCCCGAGATCATACAACGATTTCATTTCCCTGAGGTACCTGGTCCGAACGATGATGCGGGCCAGCGGGCTGATCTGTCGGATGGCCGTGATAATCCGCTGAGTGGCCGGCGCATCTGAGATAGCGACGACCACCACCCTCGCCTCCGAAACATTCGTACGCTCCAGGATAGCGGGACTGGTAGCGTCACCGTAGTAAATCGGCTCGCCATTCGCCTTTTCCTTGTCAACTGTGTCCGGGTTCATGTCGATGATGACGTAGGGTATCTTCGTCGATTTCGCCGCCCTTGACAGGTTCCGGCCATTCAGGCCATAGCCGATGATGACAATGTGATCCTTCATTCGTCCCGCGGGTTCCTTCAGATCGCAGCGATCCTTGAACCGTGCCGGCAGCGGCAGGCGGCATATCAGGTCAGAGATGTGCGGAGAGAGGTTTATCATGAACGGCGATAAGCCCATGGTCAGCATGGACGTGACCAGGAAAAACTGGAACAGGTCCGGGGCCAGCAGGCCGCTGTCCAGGCCGATTTTGGAGAGGATGAACGAGAGCTCGCCTACCTGTGACACGGCAAGGCCGACCAGAACGACGGTCCGTATCGGGTACCCCATGATGAACGTGATAGCCCCACCCATGATAGCCTTGAGCAGCAGCACGGCGATCACGGCGGCCAGGATAAGGAGCGGGTGCTGTACCAGGAACCCGAGGTCCAGCAGCATCCCGATAGAGACGAAGAAGATGCTCGTGAAAATATAGCGGAAGGGGAGGATCTTTCCCAGCGCCTGGTGGCCGAACTGCGACTCCGAGAGGATGAAACCTGCCAGGAACGCGCCAAAGGCCATCGACATGCCGATGCTCGAGGTCACCCAGGCCATGGCGAGGCCTAGCACGACCACGCTCAACAGGAAGAGTTCCTGACTCTTGGTACGGGCTACCCGGTTCAGCAGTTTGGGCACGAGCCATGCGGTGCTCACCAGGACGAGCGCGATGATGCCCGCGATCCCGATGAGCAGCTCTGGTACCTCCTGGAAGAAATCCCCCGGGCTGCCGGTCAGGAACGGTACGATCAATATCATGGGAATGGCGATGATGTCCTGAAACATCAGGATGCCTATGATGATGCGGCCGTGAGGCGTCCCGACCTCATCCTTGTCCTGCAGCAGCCTCAGTACAATGGCAGTGCTGCTGAGAGCGATGAGGAAACCCATCAATATGGACGTGTTCGTGGGCAACCCCAGGAGCAATGAGACAATGGACGCTGCGGCAAAGGTAAAGAGCACCTGCAGTGTCCCGCCGATAATAAACTCCCGCTTCGCTTCCAGCAGGCTCTTGAAAGAGAACTCCATGCCTATGGTGAACAGCATGAGAACGATACCGATCTCTGCAAGGTACTGGATCTCGCTCGAGCCGCTGAATACACCCAGGACCGACGGCCCGGCGATGACACCGGTCAACAGAAGACCGATAACATCAGGCACCTTGAAGCGATAGCAGAACATCAGCACGATGATGACAAATGCGAGCACTATGCTGATGCTCCAGAGCGGAGTCATATCCATATAACAGTCACCATAACCTTTTCGATATGAGTTCGGCGCTGAAGTAATAAAACTCTATTGGTTCATCGGGCATGCGCGCCGATCAAAGCTCTGCGCCGATGATAGTCTTGGTAGATGTGACGGCTTCGAGTTCCCGGATAGTGTCGACCGCCTTGTTGATGTCGCTGAGCCCGTCGACGTCGATGATCGCGATGAAGTCGTACTCGCCGAACACGTGGATGACTTCCCGCACGCCGGCGATCTTCACCAGGCCATTTTTGACCGCGCGTTCCTCGCCCGGCACCACGTTGATCATTGTCACTCCGATGACCATGTTATCACATACCCCAGATATGCGACGGATTATATAATGGTTGCCCAGCCGGCATCATGTGTCTCGTGCCAGCGGCACGTCGACCAGCAGCAGTTCGGCGCTGTCTCGCTGTGCCTGTATCTCCAGATCAGGCACGCCCCTGATGATGGCAGCACCGAAGGTCGGGACCTCCTGCCGACCGTTTAGCACTACAGGCCCGCCATCGAGCACGTAAAGATAGGCGCCCCGGCCCTTTTTGCCCACATGCGCGACCGAGCGTCCGTTCTTGATGAAGGACGAAAATACCTCCACGTCCTGGTGAATCCGCAGGGCACCCGGCGCATGGTTGGACACCAGCGGCAGGAGCCGATCGGTACGCTCGCTCTTTTCGACCGGTTTCTGCTCGACGGACGGCTTCAGTCCGGGGCGGTCTGGAAAGAACCACATCTGTATGAAGCGCATGGGCTCATCTGGGCGGTCATTGATCTCCGAATGGTACATGCCACTGCCAACAGTGGTATGCTGAGCCCAGCCCTTCTTGAGAATTCCCCCCTCGCCACGCTGGTCCGCATGACGTAACACACCCTCGGCACAATATGTGACCACTTCGATCTCCGCGTGGGGATGGAGCGGCCAGACGGCTCCCGGCGACAGCGTGTCGTCGTTGAAGACTCGCAGCGGCCCGAAGTGCTCATGCTCCCGGTCGCGATACTCGTCGAAAGAAAAATGCCAGCGGCCATGGAAGGTACCGTTTTCGATGTTGCCGTACGCCTGGTATATGGAGTCGGGACTGCGAATCGTGATCATTTCAGCCATTTCAACCC
>JAEZKS010000049.1 GCA_023436075.1 Methanobacteriota archaeon | reverse complement strand
GGCGAAGCCTGCGATCGCTGCGGCCTGAAACTGCTCCAGACGTTCCTTCCCGCATACAGAAACGACAAACCCTGCAGTGTGTCCGACGGCAGGCACGCCAGCCGATCCCAAAAATGCAGAAGAGTCTTTTTAGTTTTTACACTGACTGATAGCCGTTTTTTATCTCACCCGCTTAAAGTCGATGAACCCGCGCCCCACGTCCGTGCCGATCAACTGCACGCGAAGCCTCTCGCCGACGTCCAGGCCTTCGAAACCACGCTCCAGTTTTCCTTCGACGGGGGGATTGAAAATACGGACCCATGTCCCATGATCAGTGACGCCTGTAACGATGGCGTCGAAACGTTCCCCGATCCTCGATTCAAGCATTAATGCGGCCGCAGATTTTCCTACCTGTCGTTCGATCTTTTTGGCATCGTCCTCCTGTTCGGTACAATGCTCCGCAAGTGACTCCAGCTCATCGTCATCATAAGGCGAAGGAGCTCCAGCCAGGGCCGCTTTCAGCAGCCGCTGCGTGATCAAATCCGGGTACCGGCGGTTCGGGGCAGTGGAGTGATTATAGTCCCGGACTGCAAGGCCGAAGTGCCCGGTTGCGCTGTCTCCGGGAAGCCGGACGACATATTCGCCGCTGCCCAACAACTTGACAACACTGAGAGAAAGATCAGGAAAGCGTAGTGGATCATCGGCTTTAGCTGACGTCAGGAATTGCTCCAGGGCCTTCGAGTCAGGGCTCCTGGGCAATCTTGAGCCCCTCTCGGCTGCAAGCGCGACGATCCGGTCCCACCGCTTGGGGGTACGAACCACGCGCTGCAGCGACGGAAACTTTTTTGACGCGAGATACCGTGCCGTCACACCATTCGAAACGATCATGAATTCCGCGATCAGATCCTTGGCCCGGTTCGGCTGGTCTTTTTCCAGCCTCTTGAGTTCCTCGCCGGCAAACACCGGGCGCACTTCGATCGTTTCGAGATCCAGCGCACCACGAGCGTACCGGCTGGATTTTAATGTCTGAGCTATACGGTCCTGGAGCCGTAGGTTATCGGCGAGACCGCTGACAGCATCGATCGATTGCGGCATCGGCCCGGCCCCGTCCAGCCAGGCGGCCACGCTATTGTAAGTGAGCTTGGCATGGTTACGTACTGTCGCCAGGTAGATGTCCGAGCCCTGAAGCGATCCGTCCGCGGCGAAGACCATTTCGATGACGACAGCCAGACGGTCTGACCCATACTTGAGCGAAGTGAGATCGTTGGAGAGTTTCTCGGGCAGCATCGGGAACGTCTCGGCAACGGTGTAGACCGAGGTGGTGTTTTGTTCCGCGTGATCGTCGATTGCCGACCCCCTCCTGACGAGGGCGTCCACGTCTGCGATGGCGACAAGGATCTTTATAGCCCCTGCGGACAGAGCTTCGGCGACGGTAAGCTGGTCCAGGTCGAGCGAATCATCGTTGTCGATGGAACACCAGAGAAGGTCCCTGAGATCGCGCATCGATGCGTCGGTTTGCGTTGCCGGCCCTTGTATTCTGCTCAACTCGGCCAGTGCCCGTTTCGGAAAATCCGGAGCCAGCCCTCTTTCCAGCATCACCCGATGGGCAATTCCCTGCAGAATGGAGCGGTGTCGTCTGTCGTCAGTATTCGTCATCATCTCACCTTCATGGGATAACTAAGCGTCGTCAGATGAAATAGTAGTTAGTATACATCAAATGACCGGCAACCGCGAAACGAGCGAGCGTCTGAACTGATCATTTATTTTCCGCAACGTAGAAAAACTTTCCTATGTATGCCGATTCCGAAATGGTTATCACCATTCAGTGATATACATAGCTTCTGAGGTCTTTTTACGGCCTCAAGGGGTAAGAAACATGAACGTCTCAGACATTACAACGGACAGGTTCGAGAAGATCGACTCCAAAGCGACGCTGCAGGAGGTTCTGCCGCTGCTGAGGAAGCCGCACAAGCCCGCCGTTCTTGTCTTTAACGGCAAGGAGTACGTGGGCATGGTCACCGAGAGGTCCATCGTCGGCTCTTTGAGGAACCTTAAGACAGGCATCAACGGGATGATTCGCAAGACTCCGAAAATTACCCCGGAAACTACCATTTACGAGGCGGCACGTCTCATGGTCGAGAACCAGGCCCGCCAGCTGCCGGTCTTCGACAAGGCAAAGATCAAAGGCGTGGTCACGACTGAGAGCCTGATGCAGCGTGCCGCGGACACGGAGTTCGGCGACAAGACGGTCGCGTGCATGATGAGCGATGACGTCATCGCGCTGGACGCCGACGATCACGTGGGCAAGCTGATCAACGTCCTGCGGGAAGAGGGCATCTCGCGAGTGCCGGTGCTCTCGAAGGGCAAGCTCGTCGGCATCGCGACGGTACACGACCTGCTGCAGCTCATCAAGCCGAACAGGACGGATCACGGCGACGGCATCATAGGCGAAAAGAACAGCCCGGTCCGGAACATCAGCGTGAAGGATATCATGACTGACAGCGTGGTCACGGTAAAGCCTGATTCGACCATAAGAGAAGCCGTCGAGCTGATGATCAAGAAGGACATCCAGGGACTGGTCGTCTACGACAATAAGAAGGTCGTGGGTATCATGACCGCAACAGACGTGCTGCTCGCGCTGGCCGCGCTGAAGAGGAATGAAGTCAAGACGCCATTCCTGCTGCAGATGTCGCACGGCAACCTCGTGGACTACGACAAGGACTACGTATACACGACCATGGGAAGCTTCGTCAAGAAGTTCGAGAAGTTCCTGGTCGGAGGCTACGTCAACGTCTACTTCAAGCAGCACAAGGAGACCTTCCGCGGCACGCCGCTGGTGCTCTGCCGCGTCAGGCTCAAGACGGACCACAACTACTACAGTGCCAGAGGCGAAGGCTGGGGCGCAGACGGAGCGTTCCACATCGCCATGAGCACGCTGGAGCGCCAGGTGCTGAACGACAAGGAGATCTTCCTGGACAAACGCTACACTAACGGGAACATCGCAGAGAAGCTTGATATCCTATAAGCGGCGATCTTAGCCATGATGGAAAGCGATCCTGACGACCTGACGTGGCAGGAGTTCGAAGAGCTGCTGCGGGACATCATGGACCAGAACGACTTCGAGGTCCAGTTCCGCAAGATCTTCAGCCACGGCGGCCGTCGCTATCAGATCGACGTCGTAGGATACCGCCGGGACCTGTGCCTGTGCATCGACGGTAAAAAGTACGGCCGTGGCAGGCACAGAGCCGGCTCTCTGAAAGCAGAAGCGAAAAAGCACTACGACCGTTGCCGGGCCCACGAGGAGGCGCTCGGCATACGGTCAATCCCGGTGATCGTTTCCTGGATCGATGACAGCCTCGCATTTGAGAACGGCTGCATCTTCGTGCCCGTGGCCATGCTGAACGACTTTTTGCTGAACATGGACGCTATGCTGGATGAGTTTGGATATTAACCGGACGTGCCGCCTCGGCGCTCGCGCGCGTACGCGTGACCGAACGACGCATGGACGACATGGTGAATTTCGAACTTCTCGGCGCTCGCGCGCGTACGCGTGACCGAACCGCCTGAGCACCAGGGCAAGCCCGCTAGAGTGGGCCCCTCGGCGCTCGCGCGCGTACGCGTGACCGAACCTCGGGCGCTCTTGTGGAAATTGTTGTTTTGTCAACGTCCTCCTTGGCTCCTCAGCTCCTGAGCTCCTTTTTAAAAAATCGTACTCCCCATCTCCTTTCCCTCCTGTGCTCTACCTTAGCTCAGTTAGCCTCCTTTTCTCCCGTCGCTGAGCTAAAGAGTTACACGGAGCCAGGGTAGAGCACAGGAGAAAAACGGAGCAGAAGAGTACTGTTTTAATAAAGAAGCCATGGAGCTCCGGAGCCAGAGAGACGTTTCAAACGATTTCCGCTATTATTAATGGAAGCTGCGTTCGCTGCGCCCGCTGCGGCCTGAAACGGCTCCAGACATTCGAAGTCGAAAGCTTGGGCAGGATAATGAACGATTGCAAAGATCAATAAGCGACCAGTGCCAGAATCTTGAACGGCTCCAGCCCCTTCGTCCTGATCATGGACATTTCCGCGTTGGGCAGTGTCTTCCCGATGGCATAGAAGATCCGGCGCGCCGGCACATCCTCGATGGTATCATCCAGGAATACGATGCCCGACTTCACTTCGCCCCGGTTGATCTTGCTCATCGTCAGCGAATAGATCGAGATAGGATCGGACAGATGCGAAGCCGCAAATGCAACAGTCCGCCCGTCGGTCTCCTTACGCAGTTCAGGCACGCTGAGTTCGCCTGTGTCCAGAGCGCCGGCTATGAAAGCAAGAGTGTGCGCGGTAAAGTTGAAAGCGATCTGCAGCGCCATGGCCTGGTCGTTGCCGCCGCGCTTCTCGAAAATGTAGTCTGCATCGATCAGGGCGACGCTCCCGAGCAGCGAGCGAATGTCCGGCAGGTCCGGCATGGCCTGTCCCGGCGGGCGGATGACGATGCCGACGAGGTACGCTCCGCTGGCCGATGCTTTCGCAGCGATCTCTTCCGCCCAGCCCGCGGAGCCGGGCTCCGACGGGTCGAGCACGATGAAGACAACCTCATACGTGCCGATGTCTCCGGAGACCTTTTTTCCGGGCTGCGCCGTTATCATTATGTCGGCCTTGCTCTCGTCGAGGGCTTCTTTAGTCTGGTCGACCGCCACGAGCCGGGCCTTAGCCGCCGATTCGGTGAGCAGCCGCACGACCACGCAGCCGCTAGGGCCACAGCCGACGACGGCAGAGTAGAGAGGTGCTTCCGCGTCCATGGATATCACTGCAATGCTGATCTCAAATGGCACTGGCGACATTTATACATGACGGCATTTTTCTTTTCCTATCAGTACATGCGTTGTTTCACACGAAATCACGAAACTATTTTTAGATTTTTAAAGCTCTAAATGTATTAAAGCACTGGCAAGCCTCTAAATGGAGGAAAGCACGGTTTTTAAAGCACTAATTAAAGCTCTAAATGCGTGAAGACACCAAACGAGGCACCATCGTATACATAGCTGATCAGGCACTGTTGACCAGAGAGCGCTTATACGATAACCATAAATTGCTATAGCGGCGATTGCGCCCGAATTTTTGGTGTCTTCGTCCATTTCGATGTTTAATTAGTGGTTTAAAAGCTGTGTTTTCGTATATTTTGCTTTTTAATCGTGTTTTCGTTCATTTAGAGGTTTAACAGAGTTTTAATTCCCTTAGAGATTTAAAATCTAAAAATAGTTTCGTGTTTTCGTGTGAAACAACGCATGAGCCCCGGCAAGCCAATCACTTTTTATATTATTCTTTACATAGATACATCTGATGATCGCTACCGGTACGTTCTACGACTCCGTCGATATCCAGCAGAGGTTCATCCGCCAGCTAGCTGAGATCGAGCATGAGCAGATCGGAGAACTGGTCAGCCTGTTTACCGGATTTTTCCTCGAGAACAAAGACAGCACCAAATACATCTATGGCATCGCCGAGGGGAGGAGCGCGCTGGCGCTATACGACTTCTTACAGCAGTCGTCACGGTACGAAAACATCATGCCCCTGACGCTTGACGACCCCATACGCAGGTACATCGACCCGGAGAAACGCAACCTGATCATCGCCGCCACCGGCTCCGGCGAGACGAAGAGCGTCATCCGATACCTGGAAGACGCATTTCATCTCGGCGTCCCGGTCGTGCTGTTCACCTCGAGCGTGGGCTCTAAGGCACACCAGATGGTCTCAGAGTACGATAACGGCTATGTCTTTGTCATCCCCTCCTACGCCGGGCTCGACCGAAAGAGCCTGGCCGCGCTGGGATCAGAGTTCGAGCTGAAGCTCGTCGTCCTGCTGAACGCGCTGATCCCTGAGCTATACCATCATGACAAGAGCGATATCGACAGGTACTACGCCCAGATCGACCACTTCGCCATGAATGCAGGCCTGCTGAAGAACATCGACTCGGAACACCTCTCCGACTGGATCGACAAGGTCCTCAACCGTCGTGGAAACTATGTCGTGGATGGCGTGGGCCGATCAGGGTTCGTGGCCAAGGCATTCGGCATGCGTTTAACACATTTGGGCCGCAACGTGTTCATGCGCGACGGGCCGACGACGCCGGCGTTCCTGCGAGGCGACGCCTACATCCCGCTGAGCGGCAGCGGCAACACCCGGGAGATCATCGAGGGTGTACTCAAGGCCAGGCTGCACGGGGCGGACGTGTTCCCTATCCTGGTCAACATCGACGCCCGGCTGACCGGCCTGATGGACCAGTGGGAGTACTCGAAAAACATCATGTACATCCCGGTCTCGCTTGATGACATCGGGCTGTACTGGGAGCGAGAGATGAGCAAGATCGTGGCGACGAAGTCAGTACAGGCCCGGCCCTCGATCTCAGAGATCAATACGTACGTTTTTACCAATGCGTTCATCGCGCTGGCGATGGAGATGCTCGGAGTGAGCGAGCAGTACCTCAAAAGAATACATGTCTGAAAAGCCCTGACGAAAAGTCACCCGGCGCCGTGGCTCGCGCGCGCACGCAAAAGGGCCGGAACGAAAAATCACTTATTCACAGCTCGGCCTGATCTCTATCTTTTTCTCGATCTCCAGCTTCGCCATCTCGATCACGTTATGTGTCACGTTCTGGACATAGGTCTTCATCAGCTCGTCGCCTCGGAAATAGTCGTTGTCCGTCTCCGGCTTGTGGGCACGTCCGTGCGTCGAATAGGCGATGCCGAACGGCGCCATGACGAAGCCCAGGTTCTGGAAGACCATGAAGATGTCGAAAGCGGTCTTGTAGGCGCCATCCTCGTGGCCGTTCACTATGATGCCTACCGTACGGCCGGCCAATGGCATGGTGCCATTGATCAGATACATATTCTCGATACAGGTCATCCGGTCCAGGAAGTCCTTGAGCTGGGCAGGCATGCTGTTCCAGTTGATCGGGCTGACCACGATAATTGCCTTCGCACCCATGACCAGCCGGTGAAGCTTGTACATGTCGTCGAAGCCGTTGCGGCACGGGTACTCGCAGTTCTCCTCACCCATGCTGTAGCAGCACCAGCAGTGCTCGATCTTGTAGTCGGCGAGGTGCAGCACCTTGCAAGAGACGCCCTTCTCTCTGGCGACCTCTTCCGCCAGCGAGGCGAAGTATGCAGAATTGTGAGCCCGGTGTCTCGATCCGTTGATGATCAGCAGGTCGGCACCGGCCTCCAGTTTATCTTTCGGGTGATGGCCTTTGACGTAGAACTCATCCGACGACGAGCCGCATGACGGGCACGGGTCAGGGGCCTCAGCGGTCTCGATCTCGAATCCGCAAACATTGCACTTCCATACCGGCATATTGACATCCTTTACAGGGATTTAGGGCCGAAGGTATAACTATTTTCCGACTTTATGACAGCGAGAGACGATAGATAAATGGTGGCCCGGTCAGAAAAGACGTTGCATTTCGATGATTATAAAAAGAGGGTTTGATCGTTTGCCATTGATTAAACTATCGCAGTGCAGCAGGCTGCCAATCACGCAGAGGAGACGAAGCACGCCAGGAACATTTACAGCGCGCCAAGCACGCCAAGGGGCCAAGCACGCCAAGAACGATAAATAAAACAGCTCTCCACATGCCTTTTTGTTTAAAATCTTGGCGGTCTTGGCCCCTTGGCGAGCTTGGCGGTGTCACAGTACTGCGAGAGCCCGAAACAAGGCCGGGTATGGCAGCCATGTCCTGGAAAAACGTCGCTCAGCTATGCCACAGCTTCGAAACACACGCGAGACGCCGCGCCGCCATGCTCGCTTATTGAAGCCGCCTGCGCCAGAGTCATTCACAGCATAGTCTTCGCGATCGCGAACTGCCCGCTCACCACGCCCTGCAGCTCCCGGACGATGCGAAGCGCTTCTTTCAGGTCCTGCTGATCTTTTTTCGAGAGCGCGTATGGCTGCACGTACTCGTTGCTGACTACTCCGCGGCGGATGTTCTGGACGTAGCCCAGCATCATCACACGGGTGAGCTGGTCGTAGGCGAAGGCGAACCGCTTGAACTGAGATGCGTCGATGACTCCGAGGTCCCGCAGCTTCCATAGCCGGTCTGCGACGTTCGTGCGGTTGATGGCGTGCTTTACTGCGAGGGCTTTGACGGATGCGCTGAAGATGCGGAACCCGTGCTTCTTGATGTTGAAAACGTCTTCTTCGCCGCCGAGGTACTCGATCTTGAAGGAGTCGCCTTCGAGGCCGACGTCCGAATTGATCGCAGGGATAGCCATCTCGATAGCGTAGTACGGGTCGGTGCGTAGCCGGTGGTGTAATGTTTTCAGGAACCGGTGGGCCAGAGGTCGGTCGCCAAACACGTAACGAGTGTCCATGATCACCGAGCGCTCGTACTGGTCGTCAAGGTGTGACACCAGCTCGGAGGTGGTGCCGCGCCACTTGGAGTTGCTCGCCATCATGTTGCCCTTGCATCGGTCGAACCCTGCCGATGCGAGGCCGTCGACCAGCGCCACGGCGAAGTCCCGGAAGTACTCCCGGCCGGCCTCGTCCACGTCGTCGTCCAGCACGAGAAGTGTGTCCTGGTCAGATTCTACGGACATCTCCGATCGGCCGAAGCTGCCGGTCGCCAGCAGGGCGAACCGAAACCTGGGCGTCCGGCGCTCTTCTTCGAGCCGCGCGATGACGATCTCGGCCATCCGGAAAAGCATGGCATCGCGGCATGAAGAGACGATGTTGTTGATCATGCTGCCCGTGCCGCCCTGGTTCAGGGTGTCTTCCGAGAGAACGATCATGTCGTTGTTGAGGTGCAGCAGGTCTTTCGAGTTCTTCGCCGCGCGGACAGCCCGGATGATCCGGTTCAGCCGGGCATAGGTGCCCGTTTCCGAGGTAAGGCCCTGCAAGTAGGCCATGCTCTTGCGTCCTTCCTCTACCGTGAGGTTCTCGATCACCACTGCACAGTCCCAATCCTTGATCCGGTCGTAGATCGGGCCCCATGCGATCTTTCCCTCGCCGATGACGAGGTGCTCGTCAGTAAAGCCGAAGTTGTCATGGGCGTGCACCTGGACGACGAGATCTCCCTGACCCAGATAGTCCTCGATGTTGCCGGTGAGATAAGCGTGGCCGACATCGAAGGTGACACCCAGGTTGCCTCGGTCCACGCCAAGGAGGAGTCGCTCCATTTCACTAAAGGTCTTGCCCACCATGTGTCGATCGTTCGTGGCGTTCTCCGCGCCGACCACGATGTCGTACTGCGCCGCATGGTCGCAGATGCGGGTCAGGCTGAGGATGTTGCTCTCGATGGCCCGCTCCAGAGAGCCGCTGGCAAACGCGGCATAGCCCGTGTGCAGTGTGACGAGGTCCACATAATCGGAGACATCGTCGATCACCCGTGCCAGCAGTTCCGTGCTGCTCTCCCGGACATACTGGTACTCGCTCGCGATGTTGATGTTCTTGTAGGGCAGGTGGGCACTCAGCTTCAAATTCGTGGTACCCGAGACCTCGTCGATCAGGATCTTCGTCTGCTCGTTCAGCGGCTCGCGCTCCGGGAACATGAACTCACAGCCCCCGAAACCCTCATCCTCCAGTGACTGGATGGATCGGACGTCGCTGTCCGACTGCAGCCGGTGAGAAAAGGAAAGCAACACGATCGACGATCTCCTGCCTGATGACTCTAATGACGACCGGGCGCAATAAAGTTTTTCGTGCATTGGACACGGAGGGCACGGCAGGCATGAAGGCTGCGGAGGATACAAACATATTTTTGGCAAGCTCTTTGTGGTCTCCGTGCCCACCGTGTCCAATGCTGAATATGGAAAGGCGGACGGTTATAAAGCGCTTCTGTCACAATCGATTAATTGATATCTCGACGTATTCCGAAAACAGAGACTTGATGTGCGGATAAGAGATGCTTAACGGGAGGGAAGCAGGCCAGACCAGCAGCCCGCTTCGTTTTGACCGTCCCGCCGCATCAATCATGGGAGATAGCGTGATATTTTTCCGGGAGAGTTCAGCCGGCGATACCGGTGATTGACTATCCCTCAAAGGACATAACGACCGCAGCTTATAAAGCATTTCTCTAACCAACCGTAAACCGTCGTCCGTCGACGCCGTCAGCCAGCTCCGGGCGCGTAAGGGGAAGGTATATATCTGCCCGCCCCCTGATTTATATAGCTGCGGATACCGGCGGCGGGGAAAGCGATGGACGGGACAGAGAGACAATTTGACGCTGACACGATGAAGAAGATCGATCTGATCAACAGGAAGATCGACGAGATCAACCAGCGCAAGATCGGCATCCACACGACCTGGGCCGAGGACGAGCTGGACCGTCAGGAGCTCGACAAATACATCGGAACGCTGAATCTCACCGACCAGCAGCGCCAGATCATCGCCAGATGCAACAAGAACAACGAGAACAGAGCGCCGGCCGGCAGCAACTGGGTGCTGTTCATGATCATGGCTGTCGGCATCTTCCTGCAGTTCTACATCGGCTACGAGGTGTACCGGTTGATCTCGAAGGGCGCGCTGGAAACGATGGAGACCCTCTACCTCGCGTTCCTCGTTATGTTTTTCGCATTCAACACATTCCAGGTACTCAGGTACCTGCGGGTCGTCCGGTAATCTTTTCGTCGTGGAACACGAAAGTTCCACAACGCAAAGCCACGACGAAGGACAACACGCTTCGGTCGGCAAGCCACAATAAGATATTTAAGAATTGCCCGATAAATCTCCTCTAACCGGTCGAATCTAAAGGGAAGAAATCAAATGGACGATATCATCGCGCCCATTGCAGACGAGCTAAACAGGGCGCTTGGCGTGGACAGGGAAACCCTTGAGCGTGAGCTCACACTGCTTATAATCGAATATAAAGTGCCTCCAGAGGAGGCCCGCCGTTCGCTGCTGAAGAAGCACAGGCAGCCGGCTGCCTGTTCAAAAGAGGATCCAGAGGAGAAAGAGGATGAGCCGTCCCGCATTTCTCAAACCTTCGCCGGGCCGCGGGAAGACCGGCAGGTAAAACTATTGAAGGACGTGCACGTCGGCGATTCGGGCATTACGATTATCGCGAATGTCATCAGCCCGGAATACCGGGAGATCATTACATCGCGCGGCAATACGCCGGCCATCAGCGGCATGCTGGAGGACGGGACCGCACGGCTGCATTTCACCGCGTGGGTAGACATACCTGACATTTTCACTACTCGGTCGATCATCGCCCGCGACGTGTACGTGAAGAGCTTTCACGGGATGCCGAGCGTCAACATCAATGAGAAGACCGTCTTGGAAGAGTACCAGGGCACGGTCGAGCCCTTCGTCCGGCAGCCCCGGACGCTGGGCGAACTGTCCATGACGGACGGGGCATACGACGTGCTCACCGAAGGCGATGTCCTGTCGCTGCGGCCGGGCTCGGGCATCGTAGAACGATGCCCGCAGTGCAGCCGCGTGACACAGAAAGGCCAGTGCCGGGCGCATGGCAAGGCGGCCGGTATCAGGGACCTGCGGATCAAGGCAGTCCTCGATGACGGCACCGGATCGATCATTTGCGTGCTCGACCGGGCGCTGACCGAGCGCGTCCTGGGCATCACACTCGACGACCTGGCCGCACAGAGCGACCGGGCGGATGAGACACTCCGGTCTGCCCTTGTCGGAAAGCCGCTAAAAGTGACTGGCAATCTGACCAAAGGCGACTTCGGCATGATCCTGGTTGCGACCGAGGTCGATCGCCCTGTAGACAATGCGGCTGCGCTCGCTCGCGAGCTCCTGGGGGCGATCAGATGACCGAGCGTGAGACAGCAAGACGGGTGTTCGCCAGGGAGTTCAACGACGCCGCGCTAACCTACGGCGAGCGCACGGATCGGACGCCCAACTTCGTGGTCACGCCGACGGGGGCAATGTGCAATCGCATTTTCGCGATCGGCGTCCTCACCGAGGCGGAGAACATAGGCACCGGAGGCCAGACACTGTATCGTGCCCGGCTGGCAGACCCGACAGGTGCTTTCACGATCTATGCCGGCCAGTACCAGCAGGAAGCCGCGACCTTCCTGGCGAGCGCGGAAACACCCGCCTACGTAGCCGTCTCCGGCAAGGTCCGGATGTACATCCCGGAGAATGGTGTCTCGTACACGTCCATACGCCCGGAAGAGATCAATATAGTCGACCACGAGGTGCGGGACCGGTGGATTTACCACACGGCTGCGCTGACGCTCGACCGGATCAGGATAGCCGAGAAAGCGCTGGCCAGCGGATTCCGCGGCGAGGAGCTGACCTGGCACCTGATCCAGGCCCATGCTACCGATGACGCCTCCGGCGTCTCGAAAGCCATCGACCACTATCAGCTCTCGCACAACATGCTGCAGGCATACAGGCAGATGGTGATCAACGCGCTATCCACCATCGTCGATCCTGCCGACATGGAAAGACAGGAGGCCAGCCTTGACGAGGTCATCGTCGAAACGATCGACCGGCTGGACAGTGGCGAAGGCGTGAAACACGACGACATCCTCAAGGAACTTATCAAAACCGGCTATGACACGGCGGCCATCGAAACCGCCATTAACTCCCTGCTGAGCGAAGGCCGGTGCTACGAGCCGAAGATCGGCGTGCTGAAAACGATTTAGAGTCTTGAGGCCCCAGAGGTTACAAGAGGACACGGAGCTTCAACTCAGAGGGGACAGAGGACACAGAGGACGCACTGAGGATATTTTTAACAAAACAGCTGGGTGTGAGC
>JAEZKS010000039.1 GCA_023436075.1 Methanobacteriota archaeon | reverse complement strand
ATCTTCGCCAGCATTGCAGCCCATGCCGCAGATGAAGCTTCGGAAGCGGGCGAGAAGAATGCCACGCCATACTGGCGTACGCTGAAGGAAGGCGGAGTGATCAACGAGAAATATCCTGGCGGCCTGGAGGGACAAATGTCGCGGCTTGAGAAAGAGGGACACGTCGTGGTGCCTAAAGGCAAAAAGCTCGTGGTGAAGGACTTCGAGAAAAGCCTTGCGGATGTTTAGTCCGTCGGTAAACACAGTTTATATTTGATAATTTATATATTTATTGAAACGAACCTTCTTCTGAGGTTTTACATGAGCAGCGTGACGCATGACGGCCCGGAGCTTGCCGCGCTCTACGACCGGATCAGCGATCTACAGTTCAACGACGGGCGGAAGCTGGCGGAAATGATGGGTACCGGGACGGGAGACGCCGTGCTGGACGTGGGGTGCGGCACGGGACGCCTGGCTGTCTACCTGGCGAGCATCGTCGGCCCCTCCGGCAGCGTCACTGGCATCGACCCATCGCCATACCGGGTGGACGTCGCGCGGAGAAAGCTGAAGGAGAAAGGGCTGAAGAACGTGCGCATCACGGCCGGAAGGGGCGAGGACCTCGGAACCTTCCGGGACATGGAGTTCGATCGCGTGATCTACAGCTCGGTCTTCCACTGGATAGGTGATAAGCCGGCCGCACTAAAGGAAGCATACCGGGTGCTAAAGCCCGGCGGCAGGGTGGGCATGAACACCGTTGATAAAGAGTATCATTCTATTATGAAACATCTCATGGAGGACCTCATCGTAAGAAAGTATCCGGAACACCGACATTTAGACGACGAATTCAGCCGGATGCTGGTCAACGGCCCGGACCTGGAGAAGCTGCTGGACGAGGCAGGGTTCCGCGACGCACGGGTCGAGGCTGTGTTCGAAAAGCACGCCTATGATTCGGCGAAGCAACTGTTCGACTTCATCGAGGCCAGCTCTTTCGGCAACTTCATGCCACAGGTGCCCGGCCCGGTCAAGTCACGGATGCTGGAAGATCTGGAACAGGAGCTGGAGAAGATGAGGACACCGGCCGGGATCGAGATGAACGCGAAGATGCTGTTCGCGACGGCAACGAGACCTTAAGACATGAAACGGAAATTTTTATTTGGCGGGCCCGAAGGGATTTGAACCCTTGACATGCGGATTAAGAGTCCGCCGCTCTGCCTGACTGAGCCACGGGCCCACGCGAATTAGACGTGCTGCAAGCGTATTGCGCCATCGGCGCGTCGCAGCGAACCAATAATAAGTCATATCTTCGATATATACGTTGCGGTTTCGACTTCCACGTTTGCTCGGGCGGGTTCGGGCAGGTTTAGCCGGGCGTCTTGCCATGCATGACGGGCGCTTTCGCAGCGCAGCTCGTGCCGGCGCAGGCGCCGTCACACGTGATCCCGGCAGTAATAACCGCTCCTGCCGAGAGTCGAGAACTTATACATCATATATTGAAACATTGTATGGTTAACGGCATTCCGACAATGCTCTCATTTTCGCACGTGCCGGAGAGTGTCCCGTATGATGGAAAAGCAGGAAGAGGCGCAGGCGGACGAGCCGCCGAAGCGCCAGCATTATGCGTATGTCATCCTCGGAGGCGGCAGCATCGGCCTGGCCATCGCAAAAGAGCTGGCCCGACTGAAGAAGGATTTTATCATCGTCGATAAAGACCACTCGCGCGTCGAGGCCTTACGCGACCAAGGATACGAGGCCATCGAGGGGGATATCAGCGCGGTAGCGACGCTGAAGGAACTGCCCATAGGAGGCACAGAAGGCGTGTTCGTGCTCAGTTCGAGCTACAGTAGCAACGTCAGGGCGCTGAAGTACGTGAAGGGCGTCTCGCCGAAGACCTTCGCCATGGTCAGAGCCATCGATCTTCTCACGGTCGACGAATTGTACGCTGCCGGCGCCGACATCATCCTTCACCCGCCAAGCATTGTGGCGGACAGCGCGCTGACCGAGCTGCAAAAAATCGAGATCCGCGGCGCGGCATGGCAGTTGATGACTTACCTGAAATCGTTAGACCCGGCGCGGCAGATCGGCATCATCGTCCACGACAACCCCGATCCTGACTCTATCGGAGGTGCCATGGCGCTGAGGGACATGGCCGAGTCCGTCGGCAAGCCGGCCGACATCCTGTACTACGGCTCGATCGGTCACCAGGAGACACGGGCGTTCATCAACCTGCTGAGCGTGCCGATGAGACAGGTCACAGGCACGGTATTGTCGGAATACGGGGTGCTGGCTCTCGTCGACTGCAATACGCCGGGCAGGAATAACTCTTTGCCTGCAGGCACGCCGGTCAACATCATCATCGACCACCATGCGCCCAAGGAGGAGAACGGCAAGAATGGCAGTACCATGACGACGGCCGATTTCGTCGACATTCGTCCGGACGTGGGCGCCACGTCCACCATCATGACACGCTACGTGCAGGAGCTGGACTTCAAGATCTCCAGCAACCTCGCGACGGCGCTGCTGTACGGCATCCGCACGGATACGAGCGAGTTCAAGCGGAATACGTCCGCCGTCGACCTGACCTCGGCGGCGTTCCTGCACGGCATCGCGCAGCAGGACCTGCTGGCTCAGATCGAGACGCCGTCCATGTCACTGGAAACAATCGACGTGCTGGGCGAGGCCATCCGCAACAAGAGAATAGAAGGAACATACATGATTTCCGACGTGGGCTTCATCCATGACAGGGATACGCTGCCCCAGGCCGCCGATTATCTCCTGAAGCTAGAGGGCATCAGCACAGTGCTGGTCTTCGGCATGACCGAAGATAAGATCCACATGTCGGCGCGGAGCAAGGACATCCGGGTGAACATCGGCGAAGTCATTCAGCGGGCCTTCGGCGACATCGGCTCCGCCGGCGGACACCAGCGTTCCGCCGCGGCACAGGTGCCGCTGGGCATCTTCATTGGCATCAGGGACCGGGCCACCCTGCTTAAGCTGGCGGACGAGGCCGTCACAAGGCGATTCCTGGCAGCGGTGGGCGTGGAAGAAGAGACGGAGTAAGATACCGATCTATCATGCGTAGACGATATTACCGCCAAGGGCGCCAAGGACTTCAAGCACGCCAAGGCTTTTAAAAGATGTGCTCGCCTTGTTTTTATTATCGTCTTGGCGTGCTTGAAG
>JAEZKS010000268.1 GCA_023436075.1 Methanobacteriota archaeon | reverse complement strand
ATGCAGTCTCTGCTCGACTTCGAGGCGAACCCGGCCGAGCTGTGCCCGTACCCCCGGGAAAAGCTGCCTGTGCTCACGATGAACCAGGTGATAGACGCATATCGCAAGGTCGGCAAAGGCAAGGAGCTGATGATTGTCGAAGGGCTGGAAAACATCACTACCGGATTCCTGTACGGGCTGTCTACTTACGACATGGTCGAGAAACTCAAGTCCGACCTGATACTGCTGTCCGATGCGAGCCCGGAATCTCTGGACCGGGTAGCGATGATCAAGCAGTACCTCGACTACCGGCACATCCCGCTGAAGGGCGTGATCCTCAACCTCTGCGATGACATCGGCGTCGGCAACTACCTGATCAGCAAGGGCATCCCGGTAGTGGGCATGATGCCCTACACGCCCTCGCTGCGCGCGATGCACGTTTCCGAGATCGTGGAAGAACTCAACGGGATCGTGCTGACTGGCCAGGAAAACCTGAGCAACCTGATAGAGAAGACGATGATCGGCGCCATGTCCCAGGAGTCGGCGTTCAGGTACTTCGAGCGGGTCCCCAACAAGGCGGTGATCACCGGCGGAGACAACAACGAAGTGATTCTCTCTGCGCTGAATACGTCCACGTCCTGCGTTGTCCTTACCGGCGGGCTGCTCCCCGCGCAGGAAGCGATCAACCGGGCGCGCATGCTGGGCGTGCCGATGATCTCGGTGAAGGAAGATACTCTGGCGACATCGGAGAAGGTAGACAAGCTGATCGCGCGCATCGATCCGGCCGACGAGACGAAGATTAAGACCATCAAAGAAGTGGTCGCGCGCAATGTGAACCTGTCCCGGATTCTCAATTGATTCATGTCGTAGGTTCACACCAGATGTTCACATATGGCATTCACACAGGCCACGTCATCGTTTGTGAAATGTGTGCCTGTACAGCCTTTCCCTGTGCCGGGCGCTAAAGCTCTCTTCATGAACGGTACAGACTCTCTGAATACGACCATTCACAACTTTTCAGTCGGATCGGAATAGATTATATTTCGGGCAGCGTCGGGGTCATATTCTATTACTCATTCACTTGTAGCGCCATGTTTGTGAACGAGTGAATTGGTCTGTAATTCCGGATGTATATCTGGTTTAAATTTAGCCGATTATCAAGTAATTGATAATATTTACAGTCATATTTTGTTTTAAGCGTTTAATTTTGATTATTTAATGATAATGGGCTCGATAATGCTATTATATGACCAATACTGCCAATAGCTCTGAACATGTAAACGCTTAAATATACAGAAAACATTAAGATCACCGAAAGAAAATTGTGCTATTGTGTGTTTAAGTCTTAAACACTGATTAAACAGCCCCTTTTTCACGAAAAGCTTATATAGCAAGAGGTACTACTATTCAATCGTAATATCACGCGGCAAATCGCCGCTCGCACACTCTATGGGGATGGAGTGAAGCGACAGAGGGATGGATTGGAAAAACGCTGCCCGCGCGCAGCTAACTATCATATACGTAAAAAACGGCATTAAAATGGGATGGATTGGTAAAAAACGAAAAACGCGAAACGGCATTAAAATGGGATGGATTGGAAAAATGCTATGAACGGCGGCTGTAGGGGCCGCCGTTCATGCAGCATAAAACGAGGTTCAGGGGATGAATGCCGATGGAAATCAAGATCAACATGGACGAGAAAAGCGGCAAGATCACCGCATTCTCAATCCTCGGAGAGGACCTGAACGCTCATGCGATGGAGCAGGCCTTACTCTTCGTCAAGAGTAAGTTCGGCGAGAACGACCAGGGCGCACAGAAGCCGTCCGTCATGGCGAAAGATGTCAACGACCTGCCTGCCGACAGGCTCACCATCAAGGACCGTTTGAAATTATTCCTCAAATTCGAGTACCACACTACATGGTTTAGCACAATAGACGTAAAAGACCGCTACGAGAGACAGTATGGCGAAGAGATCAAGATCAGCACAGTATCTACGTACCTCTCCCGTTTGCACAACGAAGGCTTCCTCGAGCGGCGGGGCAACAAGGTCGAGCGAGAGTACAGAATCGCCGTCCTTGATCCTGCCGCAGAGGGAACTATTGTGCAGCAGCCGCAGTTGCAGTCCCGCTGACACTGCTAATACGCATTCAGCGAAGACTGCAGGCTGTGGCGACCCTTTTTTATCTCGAAGTCATAGCCGGCCAGAGCGTCGAGATTGATCGCGTACAGCGTTCCCAGCTTTTCCAGGACCCAGGCCTGTCCCTTGATCCCGAATGTCCTGCCGCTGATCACGGCGCCTTCCTCCGGCCTGATAATGATCGGGCTCATCCACGGTTCGCGCGGGAAGCGCTCGAAACGCAGTGCACGAATGAAATCATACTGCCCTGTGATCATCTTTATCGCCTCGTCAATCGAGCCTGATGCCAGCTTGTCGCCGAATGCCATACGATCAGGATACTTCGACCGAAGGCTTGCCTCCATACGGCGTGCCGCTTCGCCGTCCGGCAGCCTGGCGATCTCGAACCCGGCGTCCGCACCCTGCTCGTCCAGCCGCGCCTCCAGCCGCCACGCCCGCGAGACGCCGACCTTGACAGCCCCCGGCGCGAACACCGCGAGGTAGACGGAGTGCTCTTCGAGACAGGTCTTTTCAGGCTTGAGGCATTCGCCACGGCATGCGACACAGAGGTCCGGCACACCCCCGCCGCATCTGGCACATTGCGGCGCCTCGCCGCTGTCGCAGGGCAAGTGTATATCGCCTTCCCACCGGCCGATGCAGCCCCTTTTGCCCAGCGTCAGGGCTACCTCTCCGGAGATATCGATAGTCTGCGGCCCTGGAGCGACGTATAGTTCTCGTCCTGGCGACGAGTAGCCGATGATCCTCACGAGACGCATATAGGCACGGTTTTTACATATACTCTCGGTCAGGGAACGCGCAAGCACAGGCAACCTTTATTGCCCGACCTGCCAATATTTCTGCCATGATACGCCGGGACATCGTCTACTTCGAGAAGGCAGGGAGCCAGAACACGGATGACACGATCAGGCTCGCTGTAGAGCGGGCAGCGTTGCTGAACATCAAATACGTAGTCGTGGCCAGCACCAGCGGCGCGACGGGCGTCAAGGCCGCCATTGCATTTGCGGGCACGGGCGTAAAGGTGGTCGTCGTCGGCCACCACGTAGGCTTCTCAAAGCCGGGCGTGCGGGAGCTGGAAGAACAGCACATCCGGCAGCTACAGGAGATGGGCGTCATCACAGTCGAAGCGACACATGCGTTGTCCGGCGTCGAGCGATCGATCACCAGGCGGCTGAGTGGGGCCTCACGTGTCGAAGCGATCGCCGAAGCGCTGCGGACGGCCATCAGCGTGGGCACGAAGGTCTGTGTCGAGTGCAGCATCATGGCCGCGGATTCTGGCAAGGTGCCCGTGGATGGAAAGACAGAGATCATCGCCATCGGCGGAACCTGGGACGGCGCCGACACAGCCTGCGTGATCCGACCTGCGCATGCGAACAACTTCTTCGATCTTCATGTGATGGAGATCATCTGCATGCCGCGGGAGAAGTCGCGGGACTAGGCCCGGGCGAGCGGGCGGGCGTTCGCGCGCGTGTTTTATAAGCATGGGCAGAGCTGAGCGATGGATTT
>JAEZKS010000205.1 GCA_023436075.1 Methanobacteriota archaeon | reverse complement strand
GACCAGAAGTGGGTAGGCAAGCTCGACGAGCAATACATGGAAAAGCTGCAGAAAGGCGACGTGTTCGTGCTCGGTGGCAAGTTCTACGAGTTCCAGTACCGCCGGGGCAGCAAGGTCTACGTCGACCCGTCCAGCAGCCGCCCCACTGTGCCATCCTGGTTCTCGGAGCGATTGCCGCTCTCCTTCGACCTCGGCCTGCACATACTGGACTTCCGGGGCATGATGGCAAAGCGTGCAGGAGATCGCAGCACTTTGAAATGGCTGCGCGAGACATATCCGGTCGACGACAACTCCGCCGCGAGCATTTACCAGATTTTCGACGAGCAGGCACGCTACACTGGCGCGGACTCGATCTCGACGCAGAAGCGGTTCGTGATCGAGGAGCACGCCGACAGGCTCCACTTCCGGCGGTATTACTACTTCCAGTCGAACTACGGCCGGCCGTTCAACGACGGCCTCAGCCGCATTCTGGCCTATATCATCTCCCGGGAGCGGACGAGCAACGTGACGCTGTCGGTAAGCGACAGCGGCTTCTTCGTCTCCGTGCCGCTGTCCAAGAAGCTGGATGTGAAAGAGTACCTGCTCTCGCTCGACGAAACAAGGGCCCGGGAACTGCTGAAAGAGTCGCTGTCAGAGTCACAACTGCTGAAGCGCATGTTCAGGATCAACGCTACGCGATCGCTCATGATTCTGCGCAATTACAAGGGCCACCAGAAGAGCGCTAAGCGGCAGCAGGTCTCGGCAGACATGATGTTGTCTTATGCGCACCGACTGGAGAACTTCGCCGTGCTGGAGGAGTCCTATCGCGAGATCATCGAGGACAAGCTCGAGATCGCCCACATCCAGCAGATCGTGCGGGCGATCAAGGACGGCAGCATGAAGGTCAAGGTCATCCCGGTGGAGACACCGAGCCCGATGAGTTTCGGCATAGCGTCTTTATCGGCTTCGGATGTGGTCCTGGCGGAGGACAAGACGTCGCTGCTCAAGGAGTTCCACCGCCGGGTGATGGAGAAGATAGCGGCATGAGCATATCGATTATCTTCGAGACTGCCCGGCGACCTCGCGCGCATGTACGCTCGTATCTGTTCAGGAAAGCGAGCGCATGAAGGTCGAATACTTTAATAGTGCGGCATACTTCCCCGATACCGGCGTCTGTGCGGTCGCCGACGTGCATATCGGCATGGAGGCGGCTATCCAGGCGGAGGGCTTTGCCATGCCGCTCGACGAGGATAAGGAGTTGCTCGCCCGGTTCAAGGCCGTAGTACAGCGGTTCAACCCTAAGGTGATGGTGCTCGACGGCGATGTCCTGCACGAGTTCCACCGCGTCCGGCGGGGCGCTCAGAAGAACTTCGACCGGGTCATGCTCGCCCTGATGGCCTCGGTAGACGAGGTGGTCGTCATCCTGGGCTCCCACGACAAGATGATGGGTGTGGCGCTCACCGACATCGACGGCGTCCGAAGCGATCATTTCTATTTTGCAGGCGGCGTGCTGTTCTGCCATGGCGATGCAATCCCGGAGAGAGCCAGCGAGAAAGACGTCGAGATGATCGTCATCGGTCACGACCACCCTACGCTGGACGTGGAGATGAAAAAGGAGCCATGCTTCCTCTACGGTAAAAGCGCATGGCATGGCAAGGACATCCTCGTGCTACCTGCGTTCAACCCGCTATGCGCCGGCACATCGATCAACCGGCTGGACACGCGCGACTTCCTGTCTCCGTTCATCCGGCAGGGCGACATCGGCGGATACCGGCCGATCATTGTCGCGGAGGGCGAGACGCTGGAATTCCCGCCGCTGCGGGACTTCCGACACGTGCTCGACTTCTAAGAGACTAAAGCTTGAAACAAAAATGACCTGGCGTCTTGCAACCTTTCTGTGCTATTGGCGTCCTGGAAACTTCTTGGACTCTTAAGTCTTCACTCGTCGCACGGTTTGCCGGCGATGCACCAGTCGCCCTTCGGGATGTCGTGGAAAATCACGTGCACGGCGCCGGCAGGCACGCCTTCCTTGACGAATGCATCGGTAATCGCGTTCGCAATGCGCTTTTTCTGGTCGCGGGAACGGCCTTCCCAGAGGTTGACTTCAATGACTGGCATAGCTGTATGGTAATACAGGAAAAGATAAAATGTTTGTCTACAGGTGCCCGAGCGCCTTCTTCGCGAACGGATAAAATGATGCCAGCATCCGCTCGGTGCGCTCGCTCCTGCGTTGCAGGGCAACCTCTTTAATCCGGTCTGAGTCTTGCTTGATGTACTCAAGGGCGATATAAGTCAGCTGGAAGGAAATGCCTCGCGCCCGCCTTATCGCCCAGTACGAGGCGTTCTTCATCCCGTAGGCGGCGTATATGTAGCCGAGGAAGAGGTAGGCATGGTAATCGGTCTGGTCGCCGGCCATAATCGCGGTGCAGAACCAGTAGATCGCCTTCTCCGTGTCCCCGGCCCAGAGGTAGCACTCGCCGAGCCTCCGGCACAGGACGCTCTTGGTCCGGGACTTCTCAATGCCATCGCGAAGGACGCCGATCGCCGACGGGTAGTTCTTGTGGTCCATGTGATAGGAGGCGATCCAGTAGTATGGCAGGTAAAAATCGGGCTCATGCAGCTTTGCCGCTTCAAACTGGAAGATCTCGTGTTTGCGGACATTCTCCATGTCAGTATAGTCCCGGATGGCCTCCGTCAGCGCCTCGTCGAAACCCGGAAAACGCGGCTCGGGCAGATCTTTGATCGAGGCGTCGTATACCTCTTCCAGATCAACGGACGGCGCCCTCTCTTTCCTGCGCGTGATCGTATCCAGCAGCCCCATGACACACCTCGATCAATAGAATGGCCTGCGCGTATTTATGGATTTTTATTTGGAGCTCTGGCGAGGCTCCAGAGGTTTGCAAGAGGGCACCGAGCTTCAACACAGAGG
>JAEZKS010000146.1 GCA_023436075.1 Methanobacteriota archaeon | reverse complement strand
GTCGCGGCGGCAGCGCTGTACGCGGCTTGTCGCCAGAACGGCGTGCCCCGTACGCTGGACGAGATCGCCGAAGTGTCAAGAGTCAGCAGGAAAGAGATCGGCCGGACCTACCGGTTCATCTCCCGTGAGCTCGGCCTGAAGCTCATGCCCACGTCGCCCATCGACTACGTCCCGCGGTTCTGCTCGGGGCTGTCGCTGAAGGGCGAGGTGCAGAGCAAGGCCGTGGAAATCCTGCGGCAGGCGGCAGAGAAGGAGCTGACCAGCGGCAGAGGCCCGACGGGCGTGGCCGCAGCGGCAATCTACATCTCGTCTATCCTGTGCGGCGAGCGCAGGACACAGCGCGAGGTCGCCAACGTCGCGGGCGTGACAGAGGTCACCATCCGTAACAGGTACAAGGAGCTCGCAGAGGAACTCGACATCGAGATCATCCTCTAAGAGCTTATTCACTTTTTTATTATTTTAATTGCAATAGTTGTCCGAAACTTTCGGAGTATCGTCCTAACCAAGCACCCAGAGAACATACCATTCAAGTTCTACATAAGCCAGCCCATTGTCGTCCACCGAATGCCAAAGGATAAAACCCTGAGGATCAGCGTGATCATCGTGGAATGCGCAGAGACCCCGCACGATAGCATTGTTTGGTTCGGGAATCTGGTGAGGTTCAAAAAACGATCACATGAACGACGTGTGCAAGGACTGCCATGATCTATTATGCGGATGTGGTATGTGCAAGATTCCCAAGTACAAAGGTTAGGCTTAAACATTGTCCGGCCGCGCCAAACATGGCAAATCCCATCAACCATATGGACATTTTTACATGGTCAGGTATGCAACAATAGCTTGCCTCCTTAAAGGGCAAAACAAACTAGTTTATTGACATAATAGGCCTTCCATTTTGCCCCCATAAGATCGAATCCAGGAGGTAAACCATGAACATATAATAAATAAATTTGTGGGTATGTCCATCCTAACTGGATTAATCATTTGTACAATATTAGCTTGCCAAGCAATGGCACAAAACACGGCTACTATACCAACAGTAACGCCAGTAAACATCGAGGAACTTCTTCTTCCTGTGCATTTAATTCTTATTGATCCAACAATACAAAATGCGACCCCGTACTGGTTATTCCTCATAACTGACGACGAAGGCAAACAAACGTGGATGAACTCGATAAACAATAGCAATTTATCCGATAAAGAAAAGAAACAAATGCTGAGCAACATGACCTATTTATGGGATAAATACCCAGTAAAATTTACTGATGACGGGAAAAATACTACGATTTCATTCGCTACATCTAATAGGGTCATATCGCCGAATGATAATGCAACGATGAAAATCATTTTCGAAGCCAGAGCTAACTACGAAGAAACACGGCCAGATGTTCAACCTATGTGGGGGGCCAACGGCATACTGATATAGCTTATGATGCTGCAAGTAAAGCTGGATTCGATGATGCCGGTATTGCGGCAGGCGCTGCGCCAGAACCTGATAGTTGGCCTGCAGATATCCCAAGTTGGCTACCACAGACTATAAAGGATTACCTTCAGATAGTCGTTCATTCAGTCGGACATTATTATAATCCAGTGCTCCACTACGGAGCAGCGCCAACTAACGCCGAGAATTACGCAAACATAGCGAGAGGTTATTTCTTAGAACAAAACACGATGGATGCGGCATTTAACCTAGGTTATGCAATGCACTTCATTGAAGATGTCTCAAATCCAATGCATACTGGCGGTGAGGCTGACCAAGTATACGATTATTTCTACCACCCAGCGGGATATCCAAACATGCATGATGCTTACGAAGCTTATGTATCCAGCAATTGGATGTCAGGATATAACTTCATGAGTTATGCCTATAATAACTACGATTTTGTATCTGTAAGAGATCCATCAGACGCAACAGGTAACTTAGCAGCATATACCAACCAGTACTGTGGCACTTTGATCGCCACGATATCCAACCACCGTGATACCTTTGGCAGCGATCCAAATGTTCGGGCAATCACACAGAACTGCGTGATTGTAGAGGATGCGTATTTGATAGGATTTGCACTTTACGTGATGATGGGGTATTAGCAACCTACCATCTTTATTTTTTACTTTTCCGCAAAATAAATTGGAATTTTTTGCATTTTGTCTAATATACTGTTAATTGCTCATATTTTGACTTTTCGACATCATAATAACTTACATAATTAGTCGTGTAGTTTGTACAGGGGGGAAGATAAATAAATACGTTAGCGTAAGCTTTGTGGGTATTCAGATCCTCATCAGATGTACGTGCGAGGCTAATGTAAATTTTTAGATTATCCTTATCCCCAATAAACTTCACGTAGTCCTCGATTAATATCACGTTACCTGTATCGTTTTTGACCCAAGACCTTGTTTGATAGAAGACATCTTCCTTTACCTGGATACAGTCAGTATTAGACTCCAATATCGTAAGATTGTCTTTATCAGTTTTGTAAATGTCAATGGTCACATTTTTAGATATGCTATGGTTATACGTTCGCCATGTGTCACCGTAGTCTAATTCTGTGCAGCCACTAACCAATATCAATAGAAAAATTAACGATATTACAAGTAATTTTTTTCTCATACCATTAACTAGAAATGTTGGAGTTTAAAATATAAGTATATTCTCAGGATTTGCTAACCATTGTAGGTGTTATCCTCTTAATTGCCTGAACCATTTATGCCCCAATTTTTTATAATTTATAGTTGAAGGAGCTTAAGGTAGAGCTTCGGAGGAAAAGGAGCGCAATGAGAATTTTAAAATAAGGAACTCAAGGAGTCAAGGAATCTAAGGAACTGCTCTCTGGAATATTAACAGTTTTATAGCTCATCACTTAGTTTTATCATCCATTGCCAACATTATTCGATCAGCTATGCTGGACCCTGCCTACTTCCTGTTACTCATACTCACCGGCTTCGCGGCAGGCACCTTCGGCGGACTGCTCGGGCTCGGGGGCGCCACTATTCTGGTGCCGGCCCTTGCGCTGGGCTTCGGCCTGCCGATCCACATGGTCATCGCCATCGCGCTGGTCTCTAACGTCTTCGTCTCGATCACCAGCGCCATCGGCTACGGCCGGAGAGGGCTGATCCACAGGAAGCCGGTGATAGTCATGAACCTGGGTTCTATCGCCGGCATCGCCATCGGGACATACGTCGCCACGCAGACTCCGGCAGACATAATCAAGGTGCTATTCGGCCTTTTCCTGCTCGTGATGATCTTCGAGGCGGCGCTGCGAATTGCCGCCAACGCTGCAAGGCGTAAGCCGGCGGAGATCGAAGAGGCTTCACCTGAGCCAGATCATATCAACGTGCCGGGTTTCACGCTTCTCGGTTTCGCCATGGGACTCATGGGCGCCCTGATAGGGATAGGGGGCGGTACCATTGCAGTGCCGGTACAGAACGTTCTTTTCAAGGTCCCGCTGCGGAACGCGATCGCCAACTCGCTGACCACCATCATTGTTTCGGCATCAGTAGGTGCCGTGCTCTACTTCATTCTCAGCGGAGAGCTCCTCTTTTCCACTCACGATGCGCTGATCACTGCAGCTATCATCGTGCCCGGCTCAGTGGCTGGAGCGCTCTCTGCTACGGCCATTGCCCACCGGGTGCCTGCGCGTTACATAAAACTTATCTTTTACGCGGCGATACTCTACGTAGCCGTTAATATGATCAAGAGCGGCATGGGCTGGTAACGTTGATCGTGTTGAAGATCGGGGGAAGCCTCTTCGATTCCGCGAGGGAATTGCTGAAAAGTGTCGCCGCCGGGAGGCAGGACATCCTTATCGTGCCGGGAGGAGGCATATTCGCGGAACTCGTCCGAGACATCAGCTATTCTGAAGACCTGTCAGCTAACGCTTCCCACTGGATGGCGATGCTAGCCATGGACCAGTATGGCTACTACCTGTCGGACGGCACCGGCATCCCGCTGACCGACAGCATCGAAGGCCGTGGCACCCGGATCGCGCTGGCCTACGAGATCTTGAGGAAAGACGATACGTTGCCTCACTCGTGGGACGTGACGTCGGACACGGTCGCCGCCTGGATGGCGGCAAAGGCGAATGCCCGGCTGATCAAGGCTACAGATGTCGACGGCGTGTTCAGGAACGGACATCTCGTCAGGTCGATCGATGCCGACGATCTTCAGACGATGGGCGAAACCTGCGTCGATAAGGCGTTGCCAGGCTTCCTGTCAAAACACGGTATGGACGCGTTCGTAGTCAACGGGCGCTGCATCCCGAGGGTGCTGGCCGCCGTCATGGGAGAAAAAACTACGGGCACGATAATAAAGGGAAAATAAAAAAGGAGCGGACGATCGATCTGCTTACTCTTCCTCGTCGTCGGCCTCATCCGAAAGGTCGATGCCGCCGGCCAGCACAGCAATGATCGAGTCAAGCCCGTCTACGCCCTCGGCCACGAAGCTATCGGGCGATATCTGTTCGAGCACCTTCTCGCTGTCGAATTTCTTGCCGGCCAGCACCAGCGCGCCGGCTTTGCCCATCAGCTCGAACGCCTTGTCCATGTCCTCCGCCGCCTCGGCCTTCGATGCTTCTATCACAGTTTTGGCGACGTCTGCCTTGCCGTCGTAATCGCCTGCGATCAGGCACTCAGCCGCCGCAAACACAGCCACCAGCGCCCGCTGCACAGACTCGACCATCTCATCCTTATCGGGCTCGATGGGGTCTACCTGGGCCAGCACGATCGCTTTCATGTCTTCCAGGTTGGCCGCGGCGTCCTCTTTCGGGACCATGCCGTTCTGCAGCTTGCCCGTGATCTTGCAGACTGCCAGGATGACGTCCTCTTCCATGTCAAGGAAGACGATGCCTTCCCTGCCCAGCCCTTCAGCCGCCGGGTCAAACTTGAACTTGCTCTCTTTGACCTGGTTGATCCAGTTGTTCCATCTTTCTTGCGTATAAAACGTGATCATCCGTTGTCTCCTTTCAGTTAATCACTACATGAACCGTCTCTATCAAAAGATTTTCGCTACCTGACATCTGCGACACAGGCGTATTTATGCTTTTCCGTTGATCTGTTCGCCTATTTTCCTGTCGAGCAACGACAAGAACTCCATTTCCCTGCCCGCCGGTATCGTGGCGCCTGCAGCGATATCATGGCCGCCGCCGGTCCCTCCCACCTCGGCCGCCGCTTCGCCGATGGCCTTCGCGAGATTCAGCCCCCGGACGATCAGGTCATGATTGCCCCTGGCCGAGACCTTGATCCCCTGCTCGGAGGTCGCCAGTCCGATGATCGGGACATCGCGGGTCACGCAGGCAAGGCTGGTGCTCATCCCGGCGATGATGCCCACGATTGTTTCTCGGATCTCGCTTCCGGCGTTGAAATACTGCATGTTCACCATCCGGGTGACGCCCCGGTCGCTCACGAAGTTCAGGCCGTTGACCAGGTTGCGCCGGTGAGAGTCGAGGAGGTCGCGCGCCGTGTGGAATGCGTCGTCGCGATCGCCCATGCATACGGCCAGGCCCACATCAGAGTATTCATAGCGCGCAGTGGCGTTAAGCAGCGTCGAGAACTCTGACGCGTCCCTCAGTTCCGTGCCCGGCTCCTCCTTAGTAAGCGTGTACGCCTCCCCGATCAGCCGCTGCACCTTGCGGGCGGGCATCCCGCAGGCGAGGCAGTGCTGGAAGAGCCGGGAGATCACCAGCGTCTTCTCGTCCCGGCTGAGGTCAATCCAGCGGCGCCAGTTCTCAGTCTTGACGTGGACCCCGGCGTTATCCAGGAAAGCAATGCACGAGCCCTCGCTGCCACTGAGCCCGGGGATGAACGGGTCTGAGCTGTACTGTAGCAGCTTGTAGAGCGGCCGTGTCTGCCTGCCGAAGAGCTTCAGGTCCTTCTCATAGGACATGAAACCCCGGGCGACGCCGAGCTCGAGGATGCCCCGGTTGACGCCGACCAGCGTGTTCGTTCTCATGTCCTGGAGATCGCCTACAGCCCCGACGATGGCGAGCGATGACAGGTCCTCGTTGCGGCCAAGCTTCATCGCCAGCAGGAACGCGACTCCGGAGCCACTGATGTCCGTGGCACCGTTCAGGCCGACGAGATGAGGATTCATGTGATACTCGAAGTCACCCGGCTTCGGCTGGTGATGGTCAGTGACGACCGCGTTGATGCCGAGCGCGCGGATCTGATCGGTCGCGCCGCTTCCCAGGTCAGTGAATATGACCAGACGCCTGCCCGCTTTGTTCGCGATGCCCTTCAGTGCAGCCTCGTCCAGCTTTTTCAGGAAGCGCACGTCGTAGGGCTTCCCTGCACGCTGCAACGCCAGGCAGATGATCCCCGCTGCCGTCAGCCCGTCGGCATCGATGTGAGAGACTACCAGGCATTCGCCGCTCTGGCGCACCTGTTCCGCGCACTTCTCCGCCGCCCTGTCGAATCGTTGCATCGATAGCTACATGACGCTTGTCATTTAAAGCCCTGACGATACCGGAGTGAAAGTATTATTTGCATACAAATGAATAAAATATTAACTCTCAGGCCGTGCCAGTGCTATGCTGATTAAACGATTATGCGATAAATGATATAAATGCCAACATATAATACAGATTAATAAGTCAGCGCTTAATATGCGCATCGTGGTGTTAGCCATAACTTCCAAGCTCGACTAACACCACGGCCACAAGGCATGAATAGGTTAGTCAGAACTGACTAAAAACATTTCCCCTGTTTATGCCTCTTAACAACTTGTGGAGGTATCTCATGTTGAAGAAACTCAAAGCAGGAAGACTGGGAATGACCGTAATGGTAATTCTCATGTTTATTGCGGCCACGCTCAATGTCGGTACAGTAAATGCTACTGTGCCAGATCAAAAATCGACTGATAAAAAGCCCGCAGAACTAAAAAATATAAAGAAACATATTAACGGCATCGGAGATGTAACCGCCCGAGAAGACATGTTCGTTGGTGAGGGAGATAATATTAGCCTTGTGCTGAATAAAGACTATAAAGAAATTGGTGCCATTACTCCGATAATCGAAAATGCTACAGTACCGGATACGGTTACAATTGAAACACCTTACGGGAAGGTAGTAACGTCAAGAGAACAGTATAACAAGTATGGGGAAGATCTGATTATTGCAGACCAAAAAGCTTTTATTGAGGAAAGAGAACGATTGATTAAAAGCGGCATGATAAATCAATCGACAGATGCCCCCAATATTTTCCAGAGAGCAGAGACGCAAACAAGTTATATACCAAAGCCACGGACTCTCTCAACATTTGCTAATACAGAAACAAGAGAAGATATTGGATTTACAGTAATACCAGTATTGGGATATACTCCAGATGGTATATATGGAGGAATTTACCCTTATGCGACATCCTCATTACCAATAAAGCAGGTAACCAGTTTTCATGAATTAGAACTCCATCTTGAGCGCAATGGCGATGTATGTGAGTTCATATCACAACATGCTTCGGATGGGAGAAGTGTTTGGGTAGCTCTGTTTATAGATGGTCAATCGGTGACAGGTTTAGAGTTTTTAAAAATTAAAAATGTTAACAACCAGATTGAATTTTATTTCAGGTATATACCAGCTCCAGATGATTTATATGAAATAAGATTGTATAACCCGGCGACAGGAGAATCTCATACTGCATATGTCGCTCCGACATACACGAGCCACTATATAGGGCAGATGAGCGCATCCACAGAACTCACCTATCCGCCCCCTATACCACCATTTTATGCCTATTCAACAATTACTCAGTGGGTTGCGTACCATGGGTCTCTAAGCGATAATCCAGCGAACATTTTCATGACTCGATTTCTTGGCGACAACCCATATGTAGAAGTTTCACACCATATTAGCCAAGACAACTATTGCGTAACAGAACATTCGAGTGGGAACACTGTATCTTGAAATATAGGCATGGAGAGAATGTTAAAATATGTCGGTAGCAAATATCAGTGTATTGGAGTATTTGCTACCATTTTTCCTTTAATCATTTAATGAGAGAATAAAAATAGTGAATGGTGGTCGAAAATGAGAAAGATGAAAACAGCAGGCTTCGCTTTTTTCATTTGCATAAGCACAGGTATTTTTATTTTGTTAAGCGGATGCATCAATTTTAACGCTGCGCCGCCTGTCGCCAATGGCTATGTCTACATTGACGGCGAGGTCATCGGCGGTGCAACTGTCGAGGCGATATCTGCCGACGGGACCGATCGTCAATCCACGACAACAGATGGCACAGGCGCCTATGTCTTGAACATAACGCCTGCGAAAAAATATAACATCACGGCCACATACCAGGGACTTCGGCATACTGTCTGGCCAGTCTATTTAGACGACAAGACGGATACGTACAATATCGACCTGACCACTACGCCAAGGTCAACCATAGAGGGCACTGGCTACGCATTTCACGAAGGTAAGCCCTATAGAAATAGTCTGAGAGTCCTCGTTATCCACTTGGAGCCTACGTCAAAAAACCATACCACTTATTCTAGGCATCTGGAGGGAAACGGCACTTATTCTATGGAAGTAGAGCCGGATGTAGAGTACACAACAAGCGGCACTTTAAGCGGTAGTCCGAATATAGCTTCATTTTTTTATCATAATAGTCGGGAATATGTGCCCGATAGGATCACAATCGACCCCAATGAAACTGTTTTGATAGACATCGAATATCATTTGCCTTAGAAAAATTAACTCTTCTCCGGCCTGATAGTCGGAGAAGGCTATCTTTTTCTTGATTTCAAAGACATTTACATAATTCGAAAATAGATTAAGGGTTTTCACGTCAATAGATAGGGGAAGTATAAGCGGAGTTGGACAGACAGGCATTCGCTGCTGTGGCGTACCTTTTCCGCGCACTTCTCCGCCATTTTGCCAGATCGTTCCACCTCGTTAAAATTATTCTCCCGGCCCTTCCTGCTGGTCCGATGCATTTGCTAACGGCTTCATGGCCTCGACATCCCACCTGACCTCCTCGAAGAGAGACCTCCTGGCGACGGCGAACTTATCAAGAAGATCCCGCACGTATTCTCGTAAAAATCGGTTATCGATTTGCTCGACCGTCAGTTCTAGTTCCTGCTGTCGCATGAGTAGATTTCTGAGCTCGTCCAGCGTCTGCGATCTTTCTGATCTCTGCCAGGTGTTTTTTATCGTCGAGAGCCCATGGTTCAGGCGCTTGAGCCCGATGACGAGGTGCCGGTGTTCGGGCTTTCGGAATTGTTCTTCCGCGAACCGCTCGTAACGGGACAAACCACGCTCGATCTCTTTTTCCACAAAAGTGCTCTGGAAGAGCGCTAACAGCTCTTGCTCATCTTCATGGGCAAAAACGATCCCTTCTTTTTCTGTAAACCATAATATCCCCTGAAATTATTCTATGTCCGGGGACTATTTATCAAAGAGTATACAGGCAATATTGACATCATTCAAAAAGTCCACGATGCTATTCCATGGCATTATAGTCGTTCTTGAAAATACGTAAAATAGTGACCGGGCATCGGGCGGCCTCGCGCGCACGCGAAAAAGCCCTGGTCATCACGACTCCTTGCCACCCGGCTTCCTATGGAATGCTCGATCGTATGCATCCCAACTTTTGAAACCTTTCGATAAGATTGCGAAAAGGCTGACAAGCCAGGTGGCCGATCGCCGGTTCACATCATCATCTTGCGGCATTCCATGGCGCATGCCCGGCACGCATCAGCGCAGGCCTTGCAGGAGCTCATGCTCTTGTGCTTGTCGCACTCGGTCGCGCACATGTCGCACATGTCGGCACAGACTCGGCACATGCTCTTAGCCATCGGGCTGTCTCGGGACATCATTCGTGAAGCCATCATGCACATGTCGGCGCAGTCCATGCACATCTGTATGCACTTGGTCATCGATTTCACGTTGGCGTCCATCAGACAATCTCTGGCGCACATTTCGCATGCTTCGACGCATGCCATGCATGACTCGATGCAGCTCTGGTACTTTTCCTGCTTTAGCATCATTTCCATAAGTAGTCCTCTGTCTTGCTGAATTATAGCAATTAGTCAATATTTGTGTATTAATATAATTTTTCAGACGGATATCCTGTGAAAAATTGCCTTTTTATCCCGGATTTAACAATTGTTATAATTTCTATCGGGAATCCAGGAAGCTCCGCCAGGGCAACGGTAACCGGTTTTACAGCCCCGCGAGTAGCGGTACCAGGAATACGACCATCAGCGATAGTATCACTCCGCTGACGAAGGAGAGGATGCTCATCTCGCTCCCGGCATACTTGACCACGAAAGGCAGCGTCGTGTCCATGGTGGTCGCGCCGCCAGGTGCCACGGCCGCGGTCTTGCCGAGGTAGCGGACGACGAGCGGGAGCATGATGATCGATAGCATCTCCCGTAAAACGTTCGTGAGGAGCGCCATGATGCCGATCTCGCCGCCGGAGATCGGCGCCAGCAGGGCGCTGGAGAGGCTGTACCAGCCAAAGCCCGCCCCTATGGCCATGCCGTAAGAGGTATCTAAGCCGATCAGGAGGCTGATAGCAAGCGCCCCGACGATGCTGCCGGCCGCGATGAGCAGCGGTATGAACAGCAGTCGGGCGCCGATGCGTTTGATCTCTGTGATGGCGTTTCTGTTCTGGCTAAGGTCGATGCCGATGATGAAGAGCAGCAGGCATAGCAGGGCCATGAGTAAGGTGTCCATGTTGCCTGAAACCACGTCAGGCACGATGCCGGAGAAGCCGACAAGAATGCCAATGACCAGCGCCGCCAGGACTTGCCAGATCATTTCTGCACGCTCCTGAGGAACATGCGGTCGAAGGCGACCACGAACAGCAGGCTGCCGGCGATGGCTCCCAGCGCCAGCAGGAGCGACTTTATGCCGTAGACGCCAAGGTTGTCCATGACGCCCTGGTTCAGGCCCGTCTTGACTCCCATCGCGAAGATGAGCACGATGACCATGCAGGTCATCGCCGTCGACACGGCCTTTTTCTCCCGGTCAGAGAAGCGCTTCTTCCAGAGGCCGAACAGCAGCCCTGCGAGCAGCGAAACGATGATCATCCCGATCGAAACAAGCATCCCCAGGTCCATAGCGGAACGATCAAGGGACGAGGTATTATTTAAAATTCACTATGGTCGCCAGGGGCATAACGGACACCATGGGACCCTTCTCCAGGCATTCGCAGGAGCGCCATTCTATCCATGGAGACCATTGTGCCCTCTGTGTTAACCGATTTTGGAAAAATTATTCTGGCAAGTTATTTATAGAAGTACATTTCTATTATGCTGCATAACACGTAATGTTTTGGAGGTATAGATTTGGCCAACCAACAGGCTGGCGATCAGCCAGTATACATTCTGCGGGAGGGGAGCACCCGCTCCCGGGGCAGGGAAGCCCAGTCTTTCAATATCATGGCCGCGATGGCGGTCGCTGAGGCAGTACGGTCCACGCTCGGGCCGAAGGGCATGGATAAAATGTTAGTCGATCCCACGGGCAACGTGACGGTCACCAACGACGGCGCGACGATCCTCCGGGAAGTCGACATCGAGCACCCCGCGGCCAAGATGATCTGCGAGGTGGCGAAGACCCAGGACGACGAGGCGGGCGACGGGACGACGACGGCGGTCGTGTTCGCGGGCGAGCTGCTGAAGAAGGCGTCGGATCTCATCGACATGGACATTCACCCGACCGTGATCGCCACGGGATACCGGACGGCCGCGGCAAAGGCGAAAGAAGTCCTGGATAACATGGCGGTGCCGGTGAAGAAGACTGACAAGGCCCAGCTACAGGAGATCGCGCGGACCGCAATGACCGGCAAGGTCTCGGAAGGGATCGGCGCAATGTTGTCGAAGCTGGCTGTGGATGCAGTCCTGTCGATCGAGGAGAACGGCAAGATCGACATCGATAATGTCAAGATCGAGAAGAAAGTGGGGCCGGGCATCATGGCGTCCGAGCTGATCAAGGGTATCGTGCTGGACAAGAAACGCGCCAGCGACGGCATGCCCCGGACAGCCCGTGATGCGAAAATCCTGCTGCTCAACGTGCCGCTGGAAGTCAGGAAGATCGGCACTGACACATCGCTGAAAATCCGCAGCCCTGAGCAGATCAAAGGCTTCCTGGACCAGGAAAACGAACAGCTCCAGCGAAAGCTGGCCACCATCAAGAAGAGTGGCGCCAGCGTGGTGTTCTGCCAGAAGAGCATCGAGGACCTGCTGGCCAACTACCTCGGAAAGGAAGGCATTCTCGCGATCAAGAGTGTGTCCGAGACGGACATGAACAAGCTGGCCAGGGCTACAGGCGGCCGCGTCGTCACTAAGCTTGAGGAAGTCACGCAGAAGGACCTGGGCTACGCGGCGTTGGTCGAAGAGCGCCGGGTAACAGGCGAGGATACGCTGCTCTTCGTCGAGGGCTGCAAGAACCCGAAGGCAATGACCATCCTGCTCCGCGGCGGTACCTACACAGTCATCGACGAGCTCCAGCGCGCGCTGCATGACGCGCTGCGTGTCGTCGGCGTCGTAGTCGAGGACGGGAAGATTGTGGCGGGCGGTGCTGCCCCCGAGGTCGAGCTCGGGCTGAGGCTGCGCGAGTTCGCTTCTACCGTGGGCGGCAGAGAGCAGATGGCCGTCGAGGCCTTTGCCAGCGCCCTGGACGTGATCCCGAGGACGATCGCCGAGAACGCCGGCCTGGACCCCATCGACATCCTGGTTGCCCTGCGCAGCAAGCACGAGGGCAAGGCGGGCAAGAACTTTGGCCTGAACGTCGACGAGGGCAAGCCCGCGGACATGCTCAAAGCGGGCGTCATCGAACCGCTACGTGTCAAGACGCAGGCAATCAGCTCCGCAGCCGAAGCGGCAGTCATGATCCTGCGGATCGACGACGTGATCGCGTCGGGTGGCCCGAGCGAACAGGAAGTTGCGGCGGCCCAGGCATCGGCACAGGCCCAGCTGGCCGGCATGCGTGGCGGCGGCATGGGTGGCATGGGCGGCATGGGCATGCCCCCGATGGGAATGTAAAATTCAAAGCACAATGGCCAGGGTGGACACAATGTACACCATGGCCGCGATTTCTTTTACGAGTAATACATTCAGCGACAGTTATTACGAGCGCCCACCGTCGTCATTCACAAGAGCGACCGTCGTTGCGATCGCGCGCGTGAAGGCTACACGGGGTCGTCTGGCGACGCTGTGCTCTTCCTTTTTCACTTTAATGTTCCGAGTCCAGGCTTTCGACTTCGAACACAAGGAACCGTTAAAAGCCGCAGCGAACGCAGCGAACGCAGCAATAAAACTGTCTTCCTCTTTTTATTAGAAATGCTGCGTCCGCTGCGCTCGCTGCGGCCTAAAATCGCGCCCGGAGTTGTGTATCATGCAATTTAAAATGGTCCTGCAGCCAGGTCATGCGCCCTCACGCGGGAGCCATGGCAGGACATGCGACTATTACACGGCCAGTTTTTCATCACCTTATGCCTGTCCGAAGTTCCCGCGCCCGGAAAAATATTTACATTATCAGCGAACAGGTCTTTACCACCACGAGAGAAACGCCTATGCTGAAGTACGATCTGCACCTTCACTCCCGCTATTCGCCCGACGGCACGCTGGACGTCAAAGACATCATCCGCATCGCCCGAAAGCGTGGCCTGGACGGCATCGCCGTCACTGATCACGATACGATCCGTGGAGGCCAGGAGGCTGTGAAGTTGAAACCGGAAGGCATCGACGTCATCTGCGGCTGCGAGGTGAGCACTGACCGGGGCGATGTCATCGGGCTGTTCCTGACAGAGGAGATCAGGGCCCGTGACCACCTGGAGGCCATCAAGGAAATCCACGCGCAGGGTGGCGTCGCCATCGTGCCGCATCCCTTCGACAGCATCAGGGGGTCTGCGTTCTGGCTTACTGATCGGGATGCATGCCTGATCGATGCCGTGGAGGTCATCAACGCCCGGTGCGTGTTTCGCCGGTCGAACGCATCTGCGGATAAGTACGCTGATCTGTATTCCATAGCGAAGACAGGTGGCAGCGATGCCCACTTCGGCGCAGAGATCGGCAACGCTGGTACGTTAATAGAGGAAGGGACGACGCTGATCGATGCCATAGCGCGAAGAAGCACGATGGCGTTCGGAAGGACATCCTCTCCGCTCTTCCACCTGCGCACGAAGGCGCTGCTCGTGGAGCGGCGCATCATCCCGAAGAAGCGATAGACGCTTCCGCCGTGCTTCACGCCACTCTTTTTTATCGATAGCGCCACAGATACTCGATCATGCTGCGCGAAGACCCGCTGGGCGGCAATATCGGCGACTTCAGTTTCCGTCACTCGACCCTCGTCTACCATGTGGAAGGCGGTGGCAGCCCCGTGCTCATCGTCCACGGGATGTCAGTGGCCAGCGACGCCTACGACTGGAGGTACATCTTCGATTGCCTCGCCGGCGCGTTCCTTATGTATTCGCTCGATGCGACGGGCTCGTCCGATCGGCTGGAGCACAGCCGGTCGCACTATTCGGATCTCGTCGAGGCGTTCATACGGGAGGTCATCAGGGAGAGAACATCGATCATAGCCAGCCCGGCGGAAGCGTCATTCGTGCTCATGGCCGCATTCCAGGCACCACGACAGGTTGATAAGGTGATGCTGGCGCTCCCGGAAGGCGCGGTCATGATCCGGCCCAGAGGCACCATCGGCCGGGAGGCAATAGGACGACGGCTGGGCATCCCGCCGATCGAAGAGATCGCCGGCGGAAAGTCCTGGCATCCGGGAAGCTGCGACGCCTCGCTTCGCCGTTTTGCGACTGGCCGCATCGCTGGTATCGGCGGCTGCAACGCCATTTTTCGCAGGTCGGGTGCCACTCCGGCAAGCATCGATCCGCTACGGTTCTGTGACGACGCCATACGATTTCTCGGATGATGGCAGAGCATATGCCTGCTGATCATGAGGAAAAATACATATAGATATAACAGTATCTCTTGATCAGGCGCGGCTATGGTCTAGTGGCTATGACATGAGCTTCCCAAGCTCGAAGTCCGGGTTCAATTCCCGGTAGCCGCACTCCCTTTTTGTCGCAAAAACGATCGTCGCAAAACGTAAGAGAAATAATATCTAAATATTTATTTTGAATGTGATCGATAGTTCACAACTAGTACCCCTTGGTCGGAGGATAAGCCAATATACTCGCTTATTATTTTGTAAGTATTCTATTATATTAAATGATGAATTAATCGCCTGAGAAGAAAAAGTTAAATACTACCATGCCATATTCTACTACGGGTAAATTAGTAAGGTAGGGATGTTAGATGGAATTCGTAGTGAGTGAGATTACCAAGCGTTTGGAAGAGTATCTGAAGACCGATTTCAAGGGCATCCGCAGAGTCGTGCTCCACGCGTTCGTGAAGCTCAAGAAGCTGACCGCGGACACCCTGCACCGGATCTTAGTAGAGCGCAACTTCGCCATCACTCTCAAGCAGGTGACGGCGATGCTGGGCGTGATACACTCCAAGCTGGGCATCCTGCATGCGCACAAGAACTCGTACGACTCCAAGTACGAGTACAGCATCAAGGAAAAATATGCCGACATGGTCCAGTGGTCGCTGTCCAACACGAAGCTGGACTTCTGAACAGGGTGGGCTTGAATTCTGAACCCGCAGCAGACGGTTAGCTACGTCTACGTGATCGCGTTCAGGGACGACGAGTTCCTGATGGTTCGCCATGCGCGGCGCGCATGGGAGATGCCAGGCGGCAAGATCAACCCCGGTGAGAAACCAGAAGCGGCTGCCGCACGCGAATTCCATGAGGAGACAGGCTACGACGTGACCGGACTACGCATCATCGAGCGCGAGCCTGGCGGTCTGGTCTATATGGGCGAGCTGGGCCGGGAACTGGCCGAAAAGCCGGACACGAGCGAGATAGCTGCCGTCGCGATGTTCAGACGTCTGCCCGGCGAACTGTCCTTCCCGCTGGTGGAATACGAACACATGCTCGACGCAGCCCGAAAGGCAAGAAAACCCCCGGAATAATCACGATTATCAAAAAATCCAATGGCACGGAAGCAAAACCTAGCTGACATACCCCCATAAAACCCATACAACCGCCGCTTCCGTGCCCTTTTCGTCACTTTGAAACTCTGTCCTGCGGCCGCGTGCCCGTTGTGTCCTTTCCTAGTTTTTAACATCAGTGGTGACACATCTCTATCTCGATGATAGAGGAGGCGTTCTGATCATGTACCATCCGGAAGGCGTATACCCGGCGATGCCCACGCCGTTCAAACGGGACGGAGACCTGGATACCAGCCTGTTGCGCGACATGATCGCATATTTCGAAGGGACAGGCGTTGACGGGCTGCTCATCATGGGCACGGCGGGAGAGTTCGCGATGATGAGCGACGCAGAGCGACGGATGGTGGTAGATATCGTCATGAGCTCGGTGCGAGGCCTGGAAACGATCTTCAACACAGGCTGGGCGTCCACCAGAGAGACGATCTCGCTGACAAGGTACGTCAGGGATGCAGGGGCCGACGCGGCCATCGTCGTCGAGCCATACTTTTATCACCCGACAGGAGAGGGCATCGCCCGCCACTACCTCGATATCGCCAGAGCCGCGGACTTTCCGATCATCGCATACAATATCCCGCCATTCGCAGGCAACAGGATCACGCCTGAGATATTCGAAGCCTTTGCAGGGGATAAGCGAATCGTGGGAATGAAGGACAGCGGCGCCGATGTGACAGCGCTCTCGGACTTCATCGCCCGTGCCCCGGAGGGGTTTTCGATACTTGTGGGCGCAGACAGCATCGCAAGTACCGGAATGGCGCTGGGTGCAAAGGGCATCGCCGTCGGAAGTGCCGCCGTGGTCCCGGAGCTCTGCGTGGAGATCTACAGGGCGGTAAAAAAGCGTGACTATGACAGGGCGTTTCAACGGCAGATAGCTCTGGATCATGTGATCCGGGCCATGCAGGTCGGGACATTTCCGGCTGCCATCAAGTATGCTATGAAGCTCCGTGGCAATCCTGCGGGCTACGTCCGGGCGCCTCTGCAGGAACTGACCGAGGAAGAACGGACCTTAGTCGAGACACATCTGAAAAAGGCGGGAATGGTCGGGGAGCTGTACTTATGAAAGGGCTCATTGGAAGGCTGCTGCGAGTGAACTTGACAAATCAAAGCTATGCGGTGGAGCAGATACCGGAAGACGTTGCCAGGCAATGTCTCGGCGGCAAGACACTGGCCGCGCACTATGCCATTCGGGAGATACCGAAGGGCGTCGACCCGCTCTCGCCAGAGAACATCCTCTACCTGCTCACTGGCGCACTGACCGGCACGCCTGCACCAACCGGCAACCGCACAGTCGCAGCGACGAAATCACCTCTCACCGGCACGTTCACCGATTCATATGTCGGTGGCTACTGGGGCCCGGAACTGAAGTTCGCCGGCTACGACGGGATCATCCTCGAAGGAAAGTCGAAAAGCCCGGTGCGCATCCGCATCGAGAACGACGACGTCCGTTTCCTGGATGCCGCCGGCCTGTGGACAAAGGACACGTGGGAGACCGAAGCACAGGTGAAGGAGATGGAAGGCAAGAAGCCCCACCCGATCAAGGTCATGAGCATCGGCCCGGCGGGGGAACGTATGGACCGGCTGGCCGCTATCATAGCTGACGCGAGGGCTGCGGCACGAGGAGGCGTCGGCGCAGTCATGGGCTCCAAGAACCTGAAGGCGATCTCCGTGTATGGCACCGGACGGCCGGAACTGGCTGATAAGACGGGTTTCATGGCGCTTGTAAGGGAACAGAACAAGCGGCTGAACTCCAACCTGGTGACCAGCGATGCGCTGCGCTACAGGGGTACGCCGAACATCCTGCTGGGAGTCAATGCGGCCGGCGCGCTGCCGACGCACAATTACCAGGAAGGACAGTTCGAGGGGGCGGAATACATCAGCGGCGAGCACCTGCAGAAGGCACTGTGGAACGATGGCAAGAACTGGCACCCATGCTGGAACTGGGCGATCAAGTGCACTCATTTCCATGTGCTAAAGCAGCCGGGATACGAAGGTAAAATCGATGACGGCCCTGAATATGAGACAGTGGCGATGCTGGGCGCAAGCTGTGGCGTTAGCGATCCGGCGGCCAATTCGCTTGCCGACTACATCATCGATGGCTACGGGCTGGACACCATCGGGCTGGGCAACACGATCGCGTTCCTCATGGAATGCTATGAGAAAGGCCTGATCGGCAAGGACAAGACTAATGGTCACGATCTGAGGTTCGGCAACCAGGAAGCCTGGATGGCAACCATCCGTGCTGCAGGGGAGGGCACTGGCGAGTTGGGCAGGCTGGCCGCCAACGGCAGCATGCGTGCCGCACAGGAGATCGGACAGGGCAGCGCCGATTTCGCGGCCAATGTCAAGGGCCAGGAGATGCCGGCCTACGATCCCCGCAGCGGCGAAGGCACGGCGCTATCTTATGCGCGCTGCGAGCGAGGCGCCGATCACCTGAAGCCATGGGTGTTCAACAAGGAGTGGCTCTCATCCGCAGAGCGCACTGACCCGTTCGACATTGCCGACAAGCCGTCGCTGATCAAGCGTGATAACGAGGGGTCGGCGATCTTCGACATAGTGTGCGTCTGCCGGTTCGTGGGCAATGAGCTGACAGTGGAGGGCGACCTGCTGGCGCTGGTCAACGCTGCCACAGGATTCAGATACACGTGGCCCGAATTCATTGCCATAGGCGAACGGGGAGTGAACCTGGCCCGGGCATTCGGCGCCAGGGACGGGTTCGGGCGGAAAGAAGACTCGCTGCCAGCCAGGTTCCTGACCGAACCTCTGCCCTCAGGGCTGGCGAAAGGCCATGTGGTGACCGGCCTGGAGGAGATGCTAGGACGGTACTACATACTGTGCGGCTGGGACGATGACGGAGTGCCGACCCCCGAAAAGTTGCGATCGCTGGGCCTGGGCTTCGTGGTGGATATACTACATGGGGAGAAGGGTGCCGGCAGGGAGGAGGCTCGCGCTGCCTGATGTCTTTGTAGAGGTCTCGGAGGTCGGCAAGAGTGCACCGAGCTTCAACACAGAGGTCAC
>JAEZKS010000139.1 GCA_023436075.1 Methanobacteriota archaeon | reverse complement strand
AACATGGCCAGTGCCATCCTGGTCATGCGGATCGCCAGTCTGATCTTTCTGGTGAATCTCGGCTGGGCGCAGGGCTACTTCGTGGTAACCGAACCGTTTACTATTCTCTTTCTCCTGCTGGCCACCTTTTTTACGCTCTGCGGCAAGAACAAGCGCTACTTCCTGGCCGGACTGAGCGCAGGCATCGCCATCGGCTTCAAGCAATACGCCCTCATCATCGTGCCAGTGCTGCTGTTCTTCCTCTGCATGGAAAAGGAAGTGAAACGCATCCCGACGCTGATCGCAGGCGTCATCCTGCCCTTGCTCGTCATCTTCGGCTCGATCTTCTTCGTATATGGCGCGAAGGCCCTGGACGCTTCGCTCTACTGGAGCTTTGGCGTGGCCGGCCCATACATTAGCAGGACCGACGTGAATGGGGTCCTGTAGCAACACGTACATTCTGGAACTTATTTTCAACGTCGTGGTCGCCATGATCCTGGCCGCTTTGCTGGCACTGGCGCTGTCGAAGACAGGAAAAGCCAGGAAGCTGACCACGGTCGAGATATATCTGCTTTTATCCGGCGCTGGCTTCTCACTCACGCTTCTGATCAGGCAGTATACGCACTACTGGGCCCTGGCGATACCCTTCTTCGCCATCCTTGGAGCCGGCTGGCTGCGCAGAGATAAATCGATCATCACGGACAGGCGTACGAATACAGGGCCTGAGCCCGCTATCGTCGCTGATCCGCTACATGCGGAATCGGCTATCTGGCCTGGTACGCTTCTTAGGGAACACGATCGACAGGATCGCGAGGACGAAATGGGGTAGCTATGGCTGCCCGCTACCTGGAGGATATGAGCAACGTCTATGTTTGCAGATTAACGCCAATACTTGTACGTTGTGTAGTTCTTACATAAACTACCATCGGAAAATATTTCACCTTTCAGGCTAACCCACTAATTATTTAAATTCCGGCTGAATGAGGACCGCCTGCGATGCGGCGGCCTGCTCATCGCCCGGGATGGACGTGACATCATGAAGCGACAGGTCGAAAAACTCGAGACCGTATACGGCGACCAGAAGCTATACGGCAAGATGGCCGACGAGGCCATCGCTGCACAGAACGCCGACGTCAAAGCGATCAAGGCCAACAGGGGCAGGAAGTTCGAGATATCCCACGCCCAGCCCTACGTAGACGCGGTGAACAGGATGAAGCCGGCGGCGGGGCAGAGCAAGGAGGTCTTCGCGCTGCACGTCGACTCGGTCAACGCCCACTATGGCATCCTTAAGGGGATGGCGAAGACGATAAGGCCCGAGGACGATCCCATGGTTGAGCACTACCAGACGCCTCCATTGCTGGAAATCCTCTACGACGAGGACCCGAAGTTCCGGAAATCGGCCGATATCTTCATCAAAGCCATCGGCAAGTCCGAAGCTCTGATCAGCAAAGAGTCCATCAGGAGGTACGGGGGCTTCTATGGTCCGACATGCGTGGTCGACTTCGCCTTTGTCCCGGGCAGCACCAGCAACGTGGTGAACCGCATACTGCAGGAGACGGACATCCCCGTCGCGCACAAGAGGGCGCTGCTCGCCGCCAAGTCCTGGGGCATGAACACCTCCTACGGCATCGGCGGCCGGTTCCAGGCGGCTATCGAGGATGGCAAGACCGCACAGCAGGCGACAAAAGAAGAGGTGAAGATGCTGCAGATGGTCTATGACACGCCGGTAGAGGCCCAGGGCGTTCTCATGGACGAGGCGGGTGTCACGTCTTTCGACGTACGCAAGTACATGAAAGAGTACGGCAGGGCCATGAAGGGCACCGTGAAAAAGGCCATGAATGCAGGCGTGTTCTACGGCAACATCCTCACCGTGCCGGCATACTGCGTGGGCGACATCGCACACCACATCTCCCAGTCCATGTTCAACATGACCAAGGATGACGTAGTGATGGGAATCATCGAGGCGGTCAGCGGCGTCATGGAGAGCACCCTGAACGGCGCCAAAGGCAAGTTCAAGGACGAGAACGCCGTCCTCTCGGTCGCCACAGGTTCCACTGCTGCAGCCACTGCGAAGATTCTGCAGATGGACGGGTTCACTACCATGATGGTCATCGATCTGCTCACGAAGCGGTACCACAACCTCGTCCTGAATAACCCGAGGCGCGGAGGCGCTGCCGAACTGCACAACGTGGACTTCATGGACATGATCGAGAGAGGCGAGCGCATCCTCGACCACGCGCCCCGGGGCTCGGGAGGCAGGATACAGGGCATACCCGTGGACTTGAGTCCGATCGCGAAGAACGAGGCAGTCATGAACCCGCAGCGGTACACCTACCCGGCCTGTGCTATCACTGTGCGGTTCTCTGCACTCATGAGACTGGCTGACTTCCCGTGCCTGCTGACCAGCGAGCCGGTGACCGCGACGCTGATGACCAACATCATCGCGCTGCATAAGGATAAGCCGTTCTCGCCGGCGCGGACCTGCAAGTTCTGTGCAGCCAACTACTTCGACTACAAGTGCAACTACTGCAACTGGAAAGAGGCGGTCTGAGGGTATAGCCCTCACGCCTTTTTCGGAGACGGACTATGGCTGAAATCAGTCTCGCAAAGCGAGCCCTGGCCGAGCTGATCGGGACCTTTATCCTCGTGCTCCTCGGGACCGGCTCGGTGGTCACCGCCGTGCTGATCCTGCAGGGCTGGACGCCCGTCGCGGGCAACGACTTCAACGTCGGCATCGACATCACGGCATGGGTCGCCATCGGGCTGGTCTTCGGGCTAGCCGTGATGACAGTGATCTACACGCTGGGGCACATTTCCGGCGCCCACATCAACCCGGCGGTGAGCATCGCGCTCTGGACGACGAAGCGACTGCCGACGAAGGACCTGATCGCCTACGTAGTCGCACAGTTCATCGGGGCGACGCTTGCATCTCTCGCGATCGTGCTGATGTGGAGTTCCCGGGCCGTCGACACGGGTCTGGGATCGACGGCGATGTTTTCTGGCGTGAGCTACTGGCAGGCGATCGTGATAGAGGCGATCGGCACGTTCATCCTGATGCTGGTGATCATGGGCACGGCCGTAGACCGGCGGGCATCTCCCGGCTGGGCCGGAGCGGCTATCGGAATGGTCGTGGCGGCAAACATTGCAGTCTTCGGCAACCTGACGGGGTGCGGAATCAACCCAGCCCGCGCCTTCGGGCCGTACCTGGCCCTGTCGCTGACGGGCGGCTCCGATCTGTGGTGGCAATACCCGATCTACCTGGTCGGCCCCATCGTCGGCGCCATCGCTGCCGCGTGGCTGTATGGCTACGTCAGCTCGGCGACGGCAGAGAAGGAAAAGCAGGCCTCGCCCGAAGCCGGGGGACGTCCCGCTTAAAACCCCCGGCCTCTTTTTTCTTTGTATTGTCATTTCGTAACTATTAGACGTTCGTTCGTTTCAGAGAGTGGCCGGCGGCCGCTCGCGCGCGACCGCGACGGAGGTCGCTCTTGTTAGACGGAGGTCGCTCTTGTTAAAATGTTCCAGGCAGGGCTGTCGACTAATGCCCGCCAGTTTCATCGTCTCTTCCCGGCCAACCATTTCAACACAAGGCATTAATACGATAACGTCAGATTGTAGTTATTCGAAGAAATACCGGCCTGTTCAGGTGGAAGGAGGCGGAGGGACGTGCAGCAAAACGCGATTCTGGAAAAGGAAACGCCCGGCACCAGCAACATCATCGAATGCTCGGGCCTGACGGTGAAATTCGGCAGGATCGCCGCGCTCGACGGGGTGGACCTGAAGGTGGGATACGGCGAGAATTTCGGCATGCTCGGGCCCAACGGCTCGGGCAAGACCACGCTGATCCGGGTGCTCTGCGGCCTGCTGAAGCCGACGTCGGGCACGGCGACCGTACTGGGCCGGCCGATGCCGTCTCGGGAGAACAACGCCCTCGTCGGCTACATGACCCAGGCCGATGCCATGTACAACGACCTGTCCGTCCGGGAGAACGTCCGGTTCTTTGCTTCTATCTACGGGCTGAAGGGCGAAGAGCGGGAACGGCGCATCGATGAGGTGCTTGAGGTCGCCGATCTCAAGGCTCGGGAGCACAGCATCGTGGGCACGCTCTCCGGGGGCATGAAGAAGCGCACGTCCATGGCCTGCGTGCTGGTGCACCGCCCGAAAATCCTGTTCCTCGACGAGCCCACAGTAGGCGTCGACCCGAAGCTCCGGGCCCAGTTCTGGGACTACTTCAGGAAGCTCAACAGGCAGGGCGTCACGCTGATCGTCTCGACACATATCATGGACGAGGCGGAGCGCTGCGGTCGCCTGGCCTTCATCCGGGATGGGAAGATCCTCGATACGGGCACCACGGCCGACCTGAAAAACCGAATGCAGTGCGCCACGCTCGAAGAGGCATACATGTGCTACGCGGAGGGAAAGCATGGACCCGAATAGGATCATCTCGCTGGCCCGCCGCATCGTCACGCAGTGCGTCCGCGACAAGCGCACCTTCGCGCTGATCATCATCGTCCCGTCGCTGGTCATGGCGTTGCTGGGCTACTTCTACACGACAAGTTCCGGCAACATGGTCACTATCGGCGTGGTGGACGACGACCAGGGCGTCGGGCTGCTGAAGCTGGCCCCGTTCGTCGTGGACGAGCTGCGGCTCCAGCCGAACGCCACGGTCGTGCTTCTCAATACGGAAGACCCGGACCAGGCGATCAAGGATAAGAAGGTGGACGCAACCGTCGTCTTCGGCAGCGACTTCACCTCCGGCGTCCTCGCCGGCCGGCAGGCGGATATCGAGATCGTCAGCGAAGGCACCGATCAGATGAAGACCGCATCGGCCACGCGGGCCGTCGGCGCTGCCGCCATGGCAGCCGTAGCGAAGAAAATCCAGAACTCCAGTGGCTCAGGCGCGCTGCTGAACCTGGAAAGCCGGACGTTATACGCGATCGGCTACACGACGCTGGACCTGTTCGCGCCGTACCTGCTGGGCATTATCGCCTTTGCATTCGTCTTTATCTTTACAGGAGTCACGTTCCTGCGGGAACGGTCGTTCGGGACCTTCGAGCGCCTGCTCGTCTCGCCGCTGACGCGGTCGGAGATGATCGTCGGCTACATGCTGGGATTCAGCGTGTTCGCCGTCATTCAGTCGGCCATCATCCTCGGCTTCGCGATATTCGTGCTGCAGGTGAAGATCGCCGGCGACATCTACGCAGTAGTGCTGCTCCAGCTGCTGCTGACTGTCGTGAGCGTCAACCTCGGCATCTTCTGCAGCTCCTTCGCCCGCAACGAGCTCCAGGCCGTGCAGTTCATCCCGCTGCTCATCCTGCCACAGGTATTCCTCGACGGCATGTTCTGGCCAATCTCGACGCTGCCGAACTACCTGCAGGCATTCTCCTACGTCATGCCGCTGACCTACGCCAACGACGCGCTGCAGAACATCATGGTGCGCGGACAGGGGCTGGGCAGCGTATGGGTGGACATCGTCGTTCTGCTGCTCTTCGCCGTGGTAATGATCGCGCTGTCCACGCTGAGCCTGAACAAGCAACTGCAATAATACGGATGTCACTATGGACACCATAGAGCCGCTTCAGGGCAGCCTTGACAGGACGCCATGGTGACCATAGTGACCGTTGGCACGTCGTGTTTACCGTTGATGAGATAAAGGCTTTTATATACCGTGCCCATTCATGCTAAAATAAAACGGTAAATCACCTGTACAGAGGTGTCAGCACATGAGTGGAAAAAACGACAGGATCATTCTGGCCGGCATGGTAGCCTTTGGCATAGCCTTCATTGCCCTCGTGGGAGCCACTGCGGGCATCGGTACCTTCGTCTATTTCAGCGAGCCCGCGGCGAGTTCGACGCCATCGCCTGCACCGACGACGGACCCCACACCGACCGGGCAGCCGTCGGAGGCGAAGAGTCCCTTCGCCATGGACCACATGATCAGCGACAGGAGCCAGCGTACCTATACGCTGTTTATCAAGCTGGCTGACAGTTCGGTGCCCATCGACATGAAGAAAGTGACCGCAGAGATCATAGCCGGAAACCAGACCTACCCGGCCTGGGACTATCGCCACGCCGAGTATAGCTGGAGCGCAGGCTCAGACGATATGATACTTGATCAGCGGGAAGTCTTCACCATGATCATCTTCACGCCGCAGGCAGGCCTGCCGCTGAGGACGAAATCACCGGTGAAGCTGGTACTGCTGAACGATGGCGTGCCAGTGTTCTCGATCCTCGGCGTGACAGCCGTTTAATGATGAACTATCAGGCAATTGCCCTGGCATGGCACTCGTCGCAAGCCAGGGTACCCTTTATGCGCGTGACCGACGCGAAGGCGTCTCTTGTTAACGATGCGAAGGCGTCTCTTGTTAACGACGCGAAGGCATCCATTATCAGCCGGCCTGGCGCGACCGCTAAAGGAATATTCAGCTAAAAAAGAATTTCAGGGGCCGCCGGGCCCCTGCTGTTTTGATGTTTACGCGTAGACCGTCGAGTCCGGCGTTTCGGCCGTGGCTTCCTTCTTGAGCACCTTGTCGATGGCCTGCTCGAAGTCTTCCTTGCTGACCGATTTGGACCGCCTGCGGATGGCGAACATGCCGGCCTCGGTGACGATGGACTTGATGTCCGCGCCGCTGGTGCCTTCCGTCTCGGCGACGACCTGGCTTATGTCGACGTCCGCGTCCATGGTCATCTTCCGGGTGTGGATCTTGAAGATCGCTTCCCTGCCTTTCTCGTCGGGCACCGGGACCTCGATGATCCGGTCGAACCGGCCGGGCCGGAGGATGGCAGGGTCAAGCATGTCGATGCGGTTCGTGGCCGCCATGATGCGTACGTTGCCCCGGTCGGTGAACCCGTCCAGCTCGGACAGCAACTGCATCATGGTGCGGTTGACCTCGGCGCTGCCGGTGGTCCCGTCGTGGGTCCGGCGGCTGCCGACCGCGTCCAGCTCGTCGATGAAGATGATGCTCGGCGCCTTGTCCCGGGCCATCTGGAACAGGTCCCGAACCAGCTGCGCGCCCTCGCCGATGAACTTGTGGACCAGCTCGGAGCCCGACATGCGGATGAACGTGGCATTCGCCTTGCTGGCGACTGCCTTGGCCAGCAGGGTCTTGCCCGTACCTGGCGGGCCGTAGAGTAATACGCCCTTAGGCGGCTCGATGCCCACGCTGGCGAACAGCTCAGGCTGTGTCAGGGGCAGTTCTACGGTCTCTATGATCTCCTGGATTTCCTTGTCCAGGCCGCCCACGTCGCTGTAGTCGACGGTCGGCGCCTCGATGACTTCCATGACACGGGCGCGCACGTCGGCGGGCTTCTCCAGTATCTTGACAATGGCCAGCGAGTTGTTGACCGCCACGCGGGTGCCCAGCGTGAGTTTCTGGAGGAGCTCGTCGGACGGCTTGGTCAGCACTTCCTGGTTGTTGCCGTGCTGGCGCAGGATGACCATCCCGCTGTCTCCGATCTCGATGACGCTGGCGATGAAAAGAGGAGTCCTGCGGAGGTGCGCGTTCTCCTGCTGCAGCCTCTGGATCTCCTTCAGGTTATTGTTATTGATCATGGTGGATTCGAGCAGCCGGGACTTCAGCTCCTCGTACTGGAGCCTGATCAGCTCCAGCTCCTCATGAGATGCCTGCTTCTCCTTCTCGAGAACCTGGACCCGCTCTGACAAGGGTTCCGGGAAGGCTTCCGGCGGTGTATCAATTTTCGTCATTGAAAAACAATAAGACGCCTTGCGAATTAAATTCTTTTCGGTTTCAGAACGTTAATTCCACGCTTAAAGCGGAATATCAGTACAGCAAATCGATTTTCGTATTTGCGACTGTGCAATCCGCAGCGTATTATACACGTTGGCGACGGCATATTTGACCACGGCCGGATCGCTTTCCCTCCAGTAGGCGGCCAGGGCGGCCCTCACGTCCTCAACCCTCGCCTCATCCGTACGCTGCAGTCCATAGTAGCTCTCGACGTAGTCGAGATCCGCAGACGGCGTGTTCAGGTGTGCTTTGGCAAAGAGGCACGTGTCGTGCTTGCGGAAGGCGGCCAGCGTGCGCCGGAGCCCGGGATATATCTCCGGGTGAGAGTCCCGGGCACGCAGGAGCATGTACGGCAGGTCGAACCCATTCTCGATGCCCTCCACAGCTCCGTAATGCGCCGTGATAGTGCCGGCGCCGAACATGTCCAGATAGCCGAGGAAACTCTTGAGTACCTGGCCCTCTTCCAGCTCGGAGGCCGTGGCGCCGACGAAGACCCTGACATACGCCTTACTGATCGAGCTGAGCCCCGTCGTGTGTGCCGCGGCGATGAGACAGACGGGCTGATCGGTGCCGGAGGGGTATTCGTCAGGCGAAAAGACGAGAGCATCAACTGAGATCAAGACGCCCTTCAGGTACTCGTCGGTGATCTTCAGCGGGTCGATCTCCATCTGGAGGCACTGGCTCATGCTTGAGGGTATAACGTCCTGACATATAAACCATAAGCATCCGATATGCTCTCCTGTTGTTTCAACACGAAAACACGAAACGTTTTTAATTTTCACTAAGGTCATGAAAAACACTAAAATCACGAATTCAAAGTCACAAAGGGCACGAGCGCCACCAAGTTTAAAACACTAACAAAGTCACTAAGACCACTAAACCACCAACGATGGCATCCCTTATCAAGGCTACCAGAACTGGTATCCGCACTATAGCCTATGCAGCAACACATCGATCGAGCCGGAGTTGGTGCTTTCGTGACACTCGTGACCTTATTCGTGTTTTAAGCTTAGAGGCTTTTGGGGATTTAGTGACCTTGAATTCGTGCCATTCGTGCCTTTAGTGCTTTTAGTGGAAACATAAAAACGTTTAGTGTTTTAGTGTTAAAACGACAGGAGCCAAAAAAGCAGGGCTCACACGTGGGTGATGAAGCGCAGGTACCGCATCACGGTCTCTTTTTTCACGATGCCCTGCCTGACGAGGATATACATGGCAATAGCACCCACGATGATCAGGGCCACAATGCCGCCTACGGCGTAGGCCAGCAGGTGCGTGTACTGCATGATCGACTCCCAGTTCGACCCCAGCGTGTAGCCGAAGTACGCCAGCACCAGGCACCACGGCAGCGCGCCGGCCATGCTGTACGCCATGAACTTGTAGAAGTTCATTCCCAGCAGCCCCGCGGGGACGTTGACGATGGTGCGGACCACGGGCAGCAGCCGGGTGTAGAAGACTGCGGATTCGCCGAACTTGCAGAACCACTTCTCGGCCCACAGCATCTTATCCGGCGTAACGCCGACATATTTGCCGTATCGGTCTATCAGGGCTTTGCCGCCCCACGCACCTATGGCATAGCCGATGGCCGAGCCAAAGCCTGTGCCCATCGTCCCGATGACGGCGGCCAGGATCCAGTTGATCTTGCCAGTCGACGCCAGGTAGCCGCCGAAGGTCATGATGAGCTCGCTGGGGACGGGAATGCCGGCGCTCTCGATGGTCATGAGTATGAAAATGCCTATGTATCCCAGCCCGGACATCAGGTCGGTGATGGAAGTCGACAGATTGCCAAAGATCGTTTCCATTGCCAGCATGTGCGCACTCATCATTTCTCAAATTTGCCAAGCGATATAAACTTTGCGTGAAGATCTGGGAGGAGCCCGGATTATTGACACGCATCTTCCGACAGGGGACGTCGCGCATGGGGCGGGACCGGACCCGGCAAGTATCGCCGACAAGAAGGGCGCGGTTATAAGCCTGCCCGAGGACAAGATCAGGATAGGGACTGCGAGACGTGAAGAACGGAGAAGTAGCGAGCGTACTCTTCGACATCTCGAGGCTGCTCGAGCTGGAAGGCGACGACGCGTTCCGTATCCGGGCCTACCGGAAGGCGGCACAGAGCGTCGAAAGCCTCGAGGGAGACGTGAACGAGTACCATCGCACGGGGCGGCTCCGGGAGATACCGGGCGTCGGGGAGAGCATCGCCCGGACGATCGCGGAACTGCTGGAGACGGGCAAAAGCGACATGTATGAGTCGCTAAAAAAAGAAACGCCCCCGGAGCTCTACGAGGTCATCGGGGTGCCCGGCATCGGCCGCCGGACCGCGCTGAAGATCCATAAGGCTCTGGGGGCGAAGACACTGGAGGACTTTCACAAAGCGGCGAAATCCCACCGGGTCCGGAAGGTCCGCGGCCTCGGCGAAACGACCGAGCGAAAGATCCTCGAATCGATCGACCTGTACCTGAAACAGCAGGGCGAAGTACGCGTGCCGATCTACCGGGCACGGGCCATTGCGCTGGAGCTGATGAGCTACCTATCGGGCTGCGAAGGGCTGGCCTGCGCTGACATAACAGGCAGCGTACGCCGGTGGAAGACGATGATAGGCGACATCAACGTCCTGGCGATCGCGGAGGACCCGGAGAAGGCCGTCGACTGTTTCTGCCGTACGCCCGTGAGCAGGGCGGTGAAGGAGCGGAGCGAGAACCATGCGAGGATCACTACTCGCTATCGGATGGACGCGACGCTATATGTGGCCCGGCCAGGGAACTACGGGTTCCACATGCTGTGGGGGACAGGCTCGAACAGGCACCTCGAATGTCTGGCCGGCTATGCCTGTGAACATGGCGTGAGGCTTGACCGCGACGGGTTCGTCGTCGAGGCGACGGGCGAGAGAAAGTCGTTCCATGACGAGGAAAGCCTGTACAGGTCCCTCGGCCTTGAATACATACCGCCAGAGCTCAGGGAAGGGACATGCGAGATCGAGGCGGCGCGCGAAGGCACCATCCCGGAACTGATCGCGCAGGAAAAGATCAAAGGCGACCTGCACGTCCACACGGAGTGGAGCGACGGAGCCGACAGCATCAACGACATGGCCATGGCAGCCAGGTCCATGGGCTACGAGTACATCGCCATCTGCGACCATTCGCAGTCGCTGCACATCGCCAACGGACTGAGCATCGAGAGGCTCCGAGACCAGATGGTCGCCATCGACGAGATCAACGACACGCTGGAAGACTTCACGGTCCTGAAGGGGAGCGAAGTAGACATCCTGCCTGACGGCAGCCTGGACCTGCCTGACGACGTGCTGGGCGACCTGGACATCGTGGTCGGCTCGGTCCATACCAGCATGCGACAGGAGCCTGACACGATCACCCGCAGGGTGATCACCGCACTGGAGAACGACTACCTGACCATCCTCGCCCACCCGACCTCCAGGGTCCTGGGCCGCCGGGAGCCGTCCGCCATCGACATCGACCGTGTAATCGAAGCCGCGAAGGAGCACGGCAAAGTGCTGGAAGTCAACGCCTACCCTGACCGGCTGGACCTCAGCGACGAGCACGTCCGCAAAGCCATGGACGCCGGAGCCATGATCAGCATCGACACCGACGCACACTCGGCCGAGGAACTGTGCTTCATGGAGTTCGGCATACACAACGCCAGGCGGGGATGGGCCACGCCGGCGCGGACACTGAATACGCTTTCGTATGAGGCGTTGGTAGAATATATGGACAAGCACTAGAACAGCTATGCGGTTATAGGAAGACCTGTGGGCGACCTCGCGCGCGTGCGCGCGACGGCATGAAGATGCCCTGTTAACGACATGAAGAACTCCGATTTAGCCCGTGCATGGCATGCGTCGATTATCCTGCCCGTTTTTCATCCCCTCGGAGTCTGGCGGAGTCGATAACTATTATTCACAGGATTGCCTTTTTACTACTGATGATTCGCACGTTCATTGCCGTCAACCTGGACCCGGCCATCAGGGCCCGGATAGGCGAGGCCGAAGGTGACTTCAAGATCAAGGGGGTCAAGCTTGTCGATCCTGAGCTGATCCACGTCACGCTGAAGTTCCTGGGGAACGTGGAAGAGGGACGTATCGGCGAGATAGCCGACGCCTTGAAGAAAGTGAAGGTGGCTCCGTTCACCGCCCGAATAGGCTCCATCGGCGGCTTCCCGAACGCCCGCAGCCCGCGGGTCATCTGGATCGGCGCGGAGCCGGGCGAAAGCTTCGGAGATCTGAACCGGCAGGTCGAGGACTTGCTGGCCGGCATAGGGTTTGAGCGCGAGGGACGGTTCAACGCGCACGTGACCATCGGCCGGGTCAAGTTTCCTGACCCGGAGCAGAAGCAGCGGCTGCCGGGGCTGTTCGAGAAATACGGCAGCTTCGAGGCCGGCTCCATGAAGGTCGACCGCATCCACGTCATGAAGAGCACGCTCAGCCCGAAGGGACCGAAGTACGAGGCGCTCAGGGAGATTTTGCTGTGACCGAGGACACGATCGTCGCCGGGATCGCCCAGGACGTGCTCAGGCGCGTCAAGCCGTCGGCGAAGGATGCCGATCACCTTCACGCCATCGCGAAGGACATCATCGCCCGCATCGACGCCCGGGCGGCGGAGATGGGGCTGGACGTCCACGCCATACACGTAGGCTCCACGGCACGGGACACGTGGCTGAAGGGTCGGAAGGACATCGACATTTTCCTCATGTTCCCTCCTGACACGCCCCGAGAAAAGCTGGAAGAGTCCGGCCTCGCGCTGGCAAAGAGCCTGTCCGATGACTGTGAGGAGCGCTACGCGGAGCACCCGTACATCAAGGCGCATTACCAGGGCGTTGACGTTGACCTGGTGCCATGCTACCGTGTGCCGGACCCGGCGCACATCCAGTCGGCGGTGGATCGCAGCCCGTTCCACAACGCTTTCGTCCTGTCGCGCATCGACGGCCTGGCCGACGAGGCCCGTCTGCTGAAGCAGTTCATGCACGGCACTGGCGTCTATGGCTCCGAGCTGAAGACACAGGGCTTTTCCGGATATCTGTGCGAGCTGCTCACCATCCGGTATGGCTCGTTCATGGAAACTGTCCGCGCCGGGGCAAACTTCCGCAAAGGCATGGTCATCGACATCGTGGGGCATCAGGACAAATCAGTGAAACATCCGGAGCCGCTCATCGTGATCGACCCGGTGGACCCGCGACGCAACGTGGCCGCCGCGCTTTCGGAGCAAAAGCTGTACGAGTTCATCGAAGCCTGCCGGCGCTTCCTGCAGTCGCCCTCCGTCGGGTTCTTCTTTCCGCCGGCGACTGAGCCGATGGACGAGGCGGAGCTGCTGGGAGTGCTCTCTCGCCGGGGCACCCTGCTGGTCGCCGTGGCGTTCCGCTCCCCGGACATAGTCGAAGATACGCTCTATCCACAATTGCGCAAGGCAGCCGAGTCGGTAGCCAGCCTGCTGGAGCGACACGAATTCAAGGTCTTCGACCGGGACGTCTGGTCCGACGCCGGCTGGAGCGCTCTCGTGTTCGAGCTGCTCGTCTGGAAGCTGCCGGACATAGAGCGCCATCTCGGGCCACCACTGGAACAGCGAGAGCACGCAGCTCGATTCAAGGAAAAATATCCCGGCGCATACGTTGACGGCGGCCGTTATTCGGTCAACCTGCCCCGGCAGCACACGGAAGCCATCGGGCTGATAGACGTGAAGCTCAAGGACTGCGCGCTCGGCAAGAACGTGGCGACATCGATCAGGCAGGAGTACGTGCTGCTGACCGGTGGCAGCCTGCTTAGCCTCGGGCCTGACATGGGACACTTCCTCCGCTGCTTCCTGCGCTAGCTTAACCACGGGACGGCAGGACGAGCGTGACAAGAGA
>JAEZKS010000087.1 GCA_023436075.1 Methanobacteriota archaeon | reverse complement strand
GCTTAACAAGAGCTACCTCCGCAGCTTAACAAGAGCTACCTCCGCAGCTTAACAAGAGCTACCTCCGCAGCGGTCGCGCACGAAACCGAGCGCCCATGCTATCGTGTTGAAGTCCCGGACACGCTTGCATTTGCCCGTAGACTATCGAGAATACGGACTACGCATGCCGTACAATGGAAAAAACAATTTATCGATTAAAGCCCGGACTCAACTTTGGCCCGGATGCCCTCGCGCTTCAGCAGGATGGTCAGCTTATCGTCGATCATTCGCTGCTCGTCGGCCTTCACTTCGAGCGCGACGACCGGCCAGCGTTTGATGCTGTCCTTATCCGTGTAGCCGCCTTCGTTAATGCCGACGATGTCCAGATAGCGACTCAAGTCACCGGCGTTCAGGATCATCTCCACTGGCACAAGCTCGCCACAGCACGGGCATACGATAGAGACCATTTCCCGTGGCAAATTATCCGGCCCTGCAACATTTTCCATAGATTCTCAGAACTCCCGCCATACTCGTAATTACAATTATGTAATTACTAATAAAGGGGTTATAAAACAGAATATTTAACGTTTGTGGTATAATTGGTTGGTTTGGCGTGCAAAAAAGTCATAAGCCGGAAGGGCGTGTCATACGGATGCCGCGTGTATATGGTCATTTTGAAAGGTTGTATATGCTGAGCCTGTGGTTGAAGACTATGCATACAACGTACACGAAGGACGGTTAACAGAAGGCTTAACATTGCCTTTTTAAATGAGCGTCGCGTACATTGCGTCTTTGTGTTTAGCCACGGGACAGCCCATGCAAAAAGAAATTTGAAAGACTATAAAACGCAAAGTCATGAACGGCATGGCTTTTATAGCCGTTACTGAAAGGTTTTAAACGGCGGGATGCCAGAGAAGGGTACAACAGGATAGTCCGGCCGTTTTTGCATTCGCGCGCGAGGCCGCCGGGAAACCTCAAATTGTCAAAAATCTTTCAGAAATGACTAAAAAGCTGACAGGCCCGGTGGAAATCTGCCGGACAGATTGACACATATTGTATCATTATATATCATTATTCGGCCACGATTTCTTTCCGTGAACCGTCTGGCTGCAGGATGACGCGGAGCTTCGAGTAGTCCTCTTTGATGGTAGCGTTGAATCCCATGCCGGTGAAAGCCTCGTCGAGGAACTCCCGGATGAAGCGGCGCTGTGTCCCGGGCCCGGTCATGAGCGTGAACTCATTCTCACCCGTGTGGCTCAGCTTGAACAGGTTGCAGGCCTCCAGCCGCAACAGCAGTGCCTGGGGAGACGTGACTTTCTTGCTCAACTGCTCCGCATGCGAACGGGCGATCTCGCGGTGCGTATCCCAGAACTCGGACTGGTCCTTTGCACCCTCGATCATCTTCAGGAACAGCAGCCAGTGGTCCACATCGAGGATCACGTGCTCGCCGTCTGCCAGCATATCGGCGTATTCCCGGGCCTTCTCACGGTCGACCGAGCCGACAGTGGCGCGGTTCTCGTAGAAGAACCGGATTGCCCGGCGCATGAGCTCGCTTTGCGACACCCGCAGCTCCTTCTTCAGGTTCTCGAAGTGCTAGTACGTGGGCTCGTCAAAGGAAATGGTAACCCGGATAGGTGATTTCATCAGGAAGTATATTGCCTATTACCAATATATTAATTTAACCTTTTATGAACGTAAAAATAAGAACAGTTAGGAATCGACCGATGTAAGTTCACAATTTTTATTAATCGCTTTAACTGAGCCTGAAAATGACATTCATAACGTTTCTTACGGATTGTGAGATTTTATGAATATAAAGCTTTTGCAAAGATATAAATATACCAAGTAGGAATTACCTATCCTATAGTAATACAATGTTATTACTATGCGATGTCAAAAAACGCCAAGTAAGCAGAAATAAACATAAATCGAGGTTATATAATGCCTATAGACTCTGGTGATACCGCATGGCTGCTCGCCTCAACGGCCCTGGTCATGCTGATGACGCCCGGCGTAGGATTCTTCTACGGGGGGCTGGTTCGCAGAAAGAACCTTGTATCGATGATTACATTATCACTGGTCGCTTTTGCACTGGTGAGCCTGCAGTGGGTGCTCTTTGGGTACAGCATTGCATTCGGGCCTGAAACTGGCGGCCTGACGGAACTCGGTGGCTGGATCGGCGGATTTGACTTAGCCGGCCTCAATGGTATAGGGGTGAACTCAGAACTGGGAACATATCCTGCGCTGCTATTCGTAGCGTTCCAGCTAGTGTTCGCAGGACTGACACTGGCCATCGTGACATCGGTATTCGCCGAGAGGGTAAAGCTCTCGTCGTTTATCATCTTCGGGCTGCTGTGGACGACACTGGTCTACGACCCGCTGGCCCACTGGGTATGGGGCGGCGGCTGGCTGATGCAGCTCGGTGCCCTTGACTTCGCAGGCGGTACGGTCGTCCATATCAGCGCCGGCTTCTCGGCACTGGCTGTCGCGCTGGTAATCCGCAAGCGTATCGGGTTCGGCAAGGATAACATGGAGCCGAGCAACATCCCGCTGGCTCTGCTGGGCGCCGGGCTGCTCTGGTTCGGCTGGTTCGGGTTCAACGCGGGCAGTGCAGTTGCCGCTAACGGCCTGGCCTCCAGCGCATTCCTCGTAACCAACACTGCCGCTGCAGCAGGCGCACTCGCGTGGATGGGCATGAGCTGGCTCAAGGGCCGTCCGGCCTCGCTGGGATTCGCCAGCGGTGCGGTCGCAGGCCTGGTCGGTATCACCCCGGCTGCAGGTTTCGTCGACATCTGGGGTGCCCTCGTGATCGGTATCGTTGCAGGCATCGTCTGCTACATGGCAATGGTCTTCCGCATCAAGGCAGGCCTGGACGAGAGCTGTGACTGCTGGTCGGTTCACGGCGTCGGCGGCCTTCTGGGCGCGCTTCTCACCGGTGTGTTCGCGACGACGGCGGTTAACAACTACAGTGGTCTGCTGGCTGGCAACGTTGACCAGCTCATTAACCAGGCCATCGCTGCAGGCGCGTCGATCGCTTACGCGTTCGTGGTAACGTTCATCATAGTCAAGATCCTTGACATGACGATCGGCATGACCGTGAAAGATGAAGAAGAATACGTCGGGCTTGACATCTCCCAGCACGGAGAGCGGGCCTTTTCGTGAGGTGAACTAAATGAAGATGGTACAGGCAATAGTCAGGCCGGAAAAGTTGTCCCACATCAAGAAAGCCCTCTCGGAGAAGGGCTTCATCGCCATGAGCATCACTGAAATGAGCGGACGTGGCGAGCAGAAGGGGATTACTCTCCAGTACAGGGGGAACAAGATGGAAGTCGATACCCTCCCCAAAGTCAAGCTGGAGATGGTGGTCAAGGACCAGGACGTGGACCCGATCATCGCCATCATCCGCGAATCCGGCCGCACTGGCAGGATCGGCGACGGTAAAATCTTCGTCCTTCCCGTCGAAATGATGTGCATAGTCAGGACTGAAGAAGTGTGGAAGTGAGCCCGGGTTTCCCGGCCCTCACCCATTCCTTTTTTATTTTACCATCTTTTTATTCTATCTGATTACATTCATTTCAGATTTTTCAACGATGTTTTGATTATGTCTTTATTATTAAATAAAAAGGCAAATTCATAAACAGTATGATTTATATACCATAAAATAGGAAACATGCTTCCTTGGTAAGCTTTAGTATGCATAGTTAGGAAACGGTATTCCTACGGAATGCTGCCCGTTGCGTGCCAGGGCATTACCAGAGGTTATGTCATGCCGATCAATACAGGAGACCTTGCATGGGTCCTCGCTTCCACAGCGCTGGTCATGCTGATGACCCCCGGCGTCGGGTTATTCTACGGGGGACTTGTCCGAAGGAAAAATATCGTATCGATGATCGCCCTATCGTTCGTGGCGCTCGCCCTAATCAGCCTCATGTGGGTGCTGTTCGGGTACAGCCTGGCCTTCGGCCCTGACGTAGGCGGCATCATCGGAGACCTGAGCTTCCTGGGGATGAATGGCGTGGGCTGGGATGCGTACGGCAGCACGAACATACCGTCGCTGGCCTTCTCGCTGTTCCAGATGATGTTCGCCACGGTCACGCTGGCCATCCTCACATCGGTGTTCGCGGAGCGAGTCAAGCTCTCGTCCTTCATCGTCTTCGGGCTCCTCTGGGTCACGCTCGTATATGTTCCGGTCGCACACTGGCTCTGGGGCGGCGGCTGGCTCGCCTCGATGGGAGCGCTGGACTTTGCCGGCGGCGCAGTCGTCCACATCACGGCAGGGTTCTCGGCACTGACTGTCGCACTTGTCATAGGAAATCGTGTCGGGTTCGGCAAGGATCTCATGGAACCGAGCAACATCCCAATTACGTTGATCGGCGTGGCCATGCTCTGGTTCGGCTGGTTCGGGTTCAACGGCGGCAGCGCGCTTGCGGTCAACGAAGTAGCGGTGAACGCGATCATCGTGACCAACACTTCGGCAGCGGCAGGCGCCCTGACGTGGATGATCATGAGCTGGAAGAACGGAAGGCCCGCGTCACTGGGCATCGCGAGCGGCGCGCTCGCCGGGCTGGCGGCCATCACTCCGGCAGCAGGCTATGTCGGCATATTGCCAGCCATCGTCATCGGCGTAGTGGCTGGCCTGCTGTGCTATATGTCCCTGGTCTTCCGCATCAGGAAAGGGCTGGACGAGAGCCTGGATGCCTGGTCGATCCACGGCATGGGCGGCTTCTGGGGAATCGTTGCCACAGGCATCTTCGCGGCTGCCACGATCAACGGGGCGTCGGGCCTGATCGATGGCAATACCAGCCTGTTCATAAACCAGGTCATAGCGGCAGTCGTCATCACGTTGTATTCGATCATCGTCACCTTTGTCTTAGCAAAGATCATCGACAGGACAATCGGACTGCGAGTCAGGGAAGAAGAAGAATATGTCGGGCTCGACATCTCCCAGCACGGGGAGCGGGCCTTTACATGAGGTGAACTAAATGAAGATGGTACAGGCAATAATCCGGCCGGAAAAACTCGCTATAGCG
>JAEZKS010000016.1 GCA_023436075.1 Methanobacteriota archaeon | reverse complement strand
GACGCCAGTATGCTTTCCATGGAACGTTGTCTGGACATTGACAGCTCCTTACATGAGGTGTCTTGGGCGTAACCGCACCCCGTGGATCGGTACCCTTCCGTAAACCGCATGCGGGACTGCCACATACGACGGCGACACTCCCCAGTCTTCTCGGGCGTCGATCCGGGAGACGTCCCGGATCATCGTGAGCAATCCCTACGCTATCCACCGATATCTGGCCTGGAACGACCGCTGGCGGCGTTTCTTCTCGGGGCTGCGCTACGTGGTCATCGACGAGGCACACACCTACCGGGGCGTCTTCGGCTCTAACGTGGCCATGCTCCTGCGGCGACTGCTGCGGGTGGCCAGACGGTACGGTGCTTCTCCGCAATTCATCCTGTCTTCGGCTACCGTGTCGAATCCGCAGGAACTCTCGAAGAACCTGACCGGCCGCGATTTCGAGGTCGTCTCCAGAGACGGCTCCGGTCGTGGCCGGAAAACGTTCCTCTTCTGGAACCCGCCCATACTGGCCGGACAACGAGCATCGACGCACCAGGAAACGGCCGCGCTCATCGACCTGCAGCTCGACCACGGCCTGCAGACGCTATGTTTCACGAAGTCCCGGCGGATGGCAGAGTTGATCTCCATATGGGCACGTGATCGTAACCACGGTGCCCACCGGAACGAGATCATGCCATATCGGGCCGGCTACCTGCCTGAGGACCGGCGGCGCATCGAGAACGACTTTAAGGCGGGGCGGCTGCGGGCGGTCACCTCGACCAACGCACTGGAGGTGGGCATCGATATCGGCTCGCTGGACTCGGTGATCATCTCCGGCTTCCCGGGCACACGTATATCCACCTGGCAGCAGGCGGGCCGTGCCGGCCGGGGCAGGGAGGACTCGCTGGTGACAATGGTCGCTTTCGACGACCCCATCGACCAGTACTACATGAAGCACCCGGACCGGTTCTTTGGCGGGATGAACGAGCAGGCGATCGTGGATTTGCGCAACCCGTACATCCTGATGGGCCACGTCATGTGCGCGTCCGCCGAGATGCCATTCACGGCCAACGACTACGCCTACTTCGGCGACGTCTCCGAGATCGTCGAGACTATGGCTTCGACCGGCCTGCTGCGAAAGACGCCCCGGGGCTACGTCTACGGCGGTACCAAGACGCCGTCGGAGTTCGTTAATCTGCAGAGCATTTCCGGCAAGACGGTGAACGTGCTCTGCGGCGGGCAGGTGATCGAGACACTGGATGTCGCCCGCGCCTGCTCGGAGGCCCATGAGGGTGCCGTGCTGCTGCACATGGGCGAGACATATCTGGTCGAGGAACTGGACCTGGGGCTGGGCATAGCGAGGGCGAAGCGGCAGGATGTGGACTATTACACTGAGGCGCTGAAGCTGTCCGACGTTTCGATAAAATCGGAGCGGGCTCATAAAACTGTGAATGGGATCAGCGTGCATCTCGGCGAGGTCAAGGTCACCGAGCAATATTACGAATACGCCGTGCGCAGGTACGAGAAGCTGGTCGGCTACTTCCCGCTGGACCTGCCGCCACAGACCTTCGAGTCAGTCGCCTTCTGGTTCACGCTCTCGCCGGAATTCCAGGAGAAGATGCTGCAGGAGGGCGGAGACTTCAACGGCGGCATCCATGCGGTCGAGCACGGGATGATCGCCATGGCGCCGTTGTACGCCCTGTGCGACCGCTGGGACCTCGGCGGCCTCTCGACGCCGCTGCACCAGGATACAGGCGTGCCGACCATCTTTGTCTACGACGGGTACGAGGGTGGCATCGGCATCGCTGAGAAATGCTACGAGCTTTTCCCGGAACTAACACAGGCGACGCTGGAACTTATCCGTGACTGCGAATGCGAGGCGGGCTGTCCGGCATGTATCTATTCGCCGAAGTGTGGCAACAAGAACTCTCCGCTGGACAAGACCGCTGCGATGAAAATTTTGGAACACATGAGCGTTGCGAAAACGTTCCCGGCAGAATAGGCTTGCATAGCGTGGGCCGTGTTATAAGTCGATAATTTAAATATTATTGATATTTATATTTGTACATGTATAACCTCCTGATATACACATTTTGATAGGAGGCCTGCATAAGTTGACGAATCCGGAATGGACGTACGTGCTGAATGAGAGCCAGTTGCCGGAAAAGACCATGACAGTGGTTTTCCCGTATGGGATCCCGGTATTGCTGGTGAAAACAGACGGCGGAATCTATGCGGTTTCGAACAAGTGCGCCCACATGGGCTGTACGCTCTCCCGTGGATCGCTGGGCGGCTTCATCGTCGAGTGCCCCTGTCACGAGTGGACTTTCGACATTCGCACAGGCAAGTTCGTCACCGCAGGAGAGATCAGCATACCGGCCTACGATTGCAAGTCTGAGGACGGCAAGATTTTCGTGAATATCCGGAGGGCAGTCCGTTGATTCTCAACCAGAAGCAGGTGAAATGATGGTCAATGTCGAGGCGAGGAAGAAGGCGCTACGCTTCATGTTTGAGCAGGTCATCGATCCTCTCGGCTACAAGTTCACACCCGACGAGGACATGGTCGATTTCTGTCTGGAACAGGAAGTAAAGCTCGAGGAGAAGCACGGTGTGCCCTATTGCCCCTGCCATGGACTGACGAAGGATCACAAGCACAACATTCAGATCATTTGCCCGTGTATTCCATATCATAAAGCTCATTTCGATTTCATGAAAATGTGCTGGTGCGGGCTGTACGTTCACAAGGACGTGACTGACCCTGATAAGCTCAAGCAGATACCGTATGACGAGTTCCTGAAGCTGACCGGGAGGAAAGAATAGCATGTTCAGAGAGATCGCGAGCGTCGATGAGATCTTGCCCGGCGGCATGAAAGCTTACGAGATAGACGGGTGCGAGTTCGTCCTCTGCAACGGCGGCGACAGGTTCTATGCTTTCGACCGGCGCTGCGGCCACATGAGCGCCCCGCTGGACAAGGGCACGGTCAATGGCTATATCATCACCTGCCCGCTGCACAGCGTACAGTTCGATGCGGCCACGGGGGAGGCGCTATGCTCGCCGGTCCCCGCCTACTCTTCCAGCGACATCACGCCGCCGACCAGCGACAACTATTCCAGATGGCTCGGCAGCCTCATGGAAAACGTCAAAGTCTGCAACGTCCGGACGTACCCGGTCAAGGTGGAAGGCGGCAAGGTCAGCGTCGACATTTGAGAGGCTTGTATTGTGAGTTTGTTTCTTGGGCTTTTGTTGTTGGACACGAAAACACAAAACTCTTTTTTATTTCCACTAAGGTCACGAAGGGCACGAGCGGCACTAATTTAAGGTCACGAAATCACTAAGGCCTCTAAGCTTAAAACACTAATAAAATCACTAAAGTCACGAAGACACCAACTAATTCACATATCATACACATAGTTGACAATGCTATTGGCTGGTTATAAGGCAGTTATAGAAAGCCATAACTATGTTAGCAGCAAGCGCATCGCACCAGGTTTTCGTTTGGTGCCTTCGTGCCATTAGTGACTTTATTAGTGTTTTAAACTTGGTGACCTTAGTGGATTTAGTGACCTTGAATTCGTGGGTTTCGTGCCCTTCGCGACCTTAGTGGAAATATAAAAAACGTTTAGTGATTTCGTGTCCCACGACGAAAAGCGCTGACAAAATCTCATCTCGCCAGCGCGTCGGCCAGTCGCAGGATGCTCATGTCCAGCGGCTTGACCGTGCTGCAGGTCTCTTCGAGGCTGATGGTCGTGATCCGGCCGTCCCTGATGCAGACCACGTAGTTCTTCTGTCCCTCTGTCAGCAACTGCACGGCCTTTTCGCCGAATACTCCGGCCAGGTACCTGCTTCGCGCCGACGGGTTGCCGCCGCGCTGGGCATAGCCGACGATGCTCAGTCGTGTCTCCAGCCCGGTGTTTGCCTCGATGTCGCGGGCCAGTTGTCCTGTATCTCCCACTCCTTCAGCCGCCACTATGATGCCTGATCTCTTACCGCCCCCTGCGTGCGCTTTCACGGAACGATAGATAGCTTCCCGGTCGACAGGCACCTCAGGGACCAGGACGATCTCGGCGCCAGAGGTCAGGCCGACCATGGCGGCGATGAAGCCTCGCGTCCGTCCCATGACCTCCACGATGAAAATGCGGTCCAGCGCCGTGGCGGTATCCCTGATCTTATCGATGGTCTCCACGTTGGTATCGATCGCCGTGTCGAAGCCGATGGTTTCGTCGGTGCCATACACATCGTTGTCGATTGTCGCCGGTATGCCAGCCATGGCCACGTCGGTCATCTCGCTCATGGCCAGAGCGGCGCGGAACGATCCGTCCCCGCCGATGACTACCAGGCCTTCGATGTCTTCGGCTTCCATGTTCCTGACTGCCGCGGCGATGGATTCCTTCGTCTTGATCTCCGGACAGCGGCAGGTGTGGAGCATGGTCCCTCCTGTCTGGACGATGTTGCTGACCGACCTGTCGGTCAGGTGGATAAATCGATTGTTGATGACGCCGTCCCATCCTCGACGGTAGCCGATGACTTCCATTTTCGACGCGTGCGCCAGTCTGACTACCGATCGGATGGCTGCGTTCATGCCTGGCGCATCGCCGCCGCTCGTCACAACGCCGATCTTCTTCATCGTACTCTAATTAGCCTGTCCGGAAATAAAGGTTAGGCTTGCTCATTGATTAAAATGGGACGATCTGCCGCCGGGTACCTATGGTGCATATTCTTGCCCTCTCCTGGCTCCCGGTTTCATTTTCGCTATAACAAAAACCATAAAGGATGCGCGCAATACTCTCTGCGGGTGGGTATATGGATCACAGGCTGTACAACGATTCACCGTACATCAACGAATGGCAGACTGAAGTGCGATCGATCGCCGAGAAAGATGGCAAATGCCACGTCACGCTGGCCGAGACGGCCTTCTATCCGGAGCAGGGCGGGCAGCTTGCGGACCACGGCAAGATCGACGGCATGCCTGTCGAGGGCATCTACGAGATAGATGGGTCTGTGTACCACATCCTACCCGCGGCGCCGCAAAGCGGGACCGTCAAATGCAAGCTCGATTTCACCCGGCGCTTCGATCACATGCAGCAGCACACCGGCCAGCACATCCTTTCCGCGGCCTTCGAGATGCTGTGCCACGCCGACACTTCCAGCTTCCACATGGGTGAGGAGGATGCCTCCATCGAGCTGTCAATGCCGGACATCCCGGAGTCGACGCTGAAAGCGGTCGAGGATAAGGTCAACGCACTGCTGAACCTCGACCTGAAGGTGAGGACGCATGTGGTTTCGCCTGTCCAGGCCGCCCGGTTCCCGGGCGTGAAGCCGCCGGAAGGTGCAAGCGTCGTTCGAGTCGTCAAGATCGATACGATCGAGTATAACGCCTGCTGCGGCACGCACGTCTCTCAGCTGGGCGAGATCGGCCTGATCAAGATCGTCCGGATCGAGAAAACGGGCGCAGGGCAGACGCGCGTCTACTTTAGGTGTGGCCGGCGTGCGTTGAAGGACTACCAGATCAAGCACGATATCGTGGCTGTGCTCGGCCGACAGTTCAAGGTGACAGAGAACGAGCTGCTCCAGAGGGTCGATTTACAGGCCACGCAACTAAAGTCGGCGATGAAAGATATCGAGACACTGAAAGGCCGGCTGATCGACATCGAGGCCGCGGAGATGACAAAGGCGGCTGCTTCGCCGCTGATCGTCCGGGCTTTTGACGATCGGCGATTCGATGAGCTAAGCCTGCTCGGCAAGGCGTTACTCAAGCATGGCGATTTCGTCATGGTCATCTCTTCCGTTCCCGACAAGCGGCTTGTCTTCGCCCGCAGCGACCGGTTCGCGGACATCAATTGCGGAAAAATCTTCAAGGAACAACTTCCGGCTTTCGGCGGCAAAGGCGGCGGCAGCCCGGCCTGGGCTAACGCGGGTTTCGGCAGCGTCGAAGAGATGAAAAAGTTCGAGGCGTATCTGGCGGAATACGGCAGAAAATTATAGTCGTTCCGGGAGCTTCGGGTGGTCTGACAGAGAGCCCGACGGCCCGGTATCGCGCTATTCTGCCGAGAGCTTTCGACTTCGAACGTCTGGAACCGTTTCAGGCCACAGCGAGCACGGCGGATGCGCAGCGAACGCAGCTTCTATTAAACGTAGTGAAAAGCGTTTGAAACGTCTCCTTGGCTCCGGAGCTCTTTAGCTCTTTTATTAAAACAGTACTCCTCTGCTCCGTTTTCTCCTGTGCTCTACCTGAGCTCCGTGTAACTCCTTAGCTCAACGACGGGAGAAGAGGAGACTGACGGAGTTTAGGTAGAGATCAGGAGGAAAAGGAGTCGAGGAGTACGATTTTTTAGGAAGGAGTTCAGGAGCAGGGGAGCCAAGGAGGACGAACATGTTATCATGCGATTGTGATTAAAGTAAGGGTAAAACCTGAAAGTTGCCGCGTTCGCTGCGTAGCGAAGCCTGCGCTCGCTGCGGCCTAAAACTTCGCTCCGGTACCACGACGAATTGGCAAACCAACAACTCCCGAAGTGAGTGCCCCTTGCACGGTCGCGCGCACGATCTCCAGAGCAGAGCTTGCGACGAACGCCCGTTCTGTTTTTCTATCGGATGGAATGATTTTTAATTGCAGGCGTCCTATAATGATCCGGGAGTGTGACGTCGATGCTGCCCGATAAGCCCCTTGAAACCTATCATGAAAAACGTCATTTCGAGCGCACGCCAGAGCCCCACGGCGAAAAAGAAAAGTCGTCAGGGCGACCGATCTACGTGATCCAGAAGCACGACGCCAGTCATCTGCACTACGATTTTCGCCTGGAATGGGGCGGCGTCCTGAAGTCATGGGCGGTACCTAAAGGGCCTTCCACTGTTCCGCGCACCATGCGGCTGGCGATGCTCACCGAGGATCATCCGCTTGATTACGCGAACTTCGAGGGCGTCATCCCGAAGGGAAATTACGGCGCCGGCACGGTCATGGTCTGGGATATCGGCACGTACCGCAACCAGCGGCAGGACCTGGATATGGAGCAGTCGTTCCATAATGGCAAGATCGAGGTGTGGCTTGATGGGAAGAAACTCAAGGGCGGCTACGCGCTCATCCGTACCCAGGGCATGGGCGGAGAAGATGGAAAGAAGTGGCTGCTGGTAAAGATGAAGGACGAGCATGCTGGACAGCCTCCCGACCCGGAAAAGACTGAGCCTGATTCCGCTTTGACCGGCCGTAGCTTTGAAGAGATCAAACGCGAGTCGGAGGAGGCTGCGCATGCACGAGCTGCTGGAAAGCCTGTCCCCTGACGAGAAGAAAAAGCTCGTTGCGGCGGCTGAGCCGGAATGGGAAGACCCTATGCTGGCCACACTGACTCATCGCCGCTTCTCTGACCCCGGCTGGGTCTATGGTCGCAAGCTGGACGGGGTGCGCTGTATCACCTATCGGAGTGGCGATCACGTCCGCCTGATATCCCGGACCCATAATGAGATGAGCGCTTCGTTTCCAGAGATCAACGACGCCTTCGAGGCGATGCCGCCCGGCGACTACGTCCTCGACGGTGAAGTCGTCGCCTTCCGTGACGGCGCGACCGACTTCCAGATGCTGCAGCCCCGGATGGGGCTGATCAATCCGGACGACGCCCGGAAAACGGGAGTTCCTGTCTTCTATTACCTGTTCGATATCCTGTATTTCGACGGCTTCGACGTGACGCAGCTCTCACTGACCGCCCGGAAGTACGTCCTATACCATGCTCTGCCCTATAAAGACCCGATCCGGTTCCTTGAAGATCGCAGTGGCGACGGGCTCGCATACTTCCGTGAAGCCTGTGAGAAAGGCTGGGAAGGGCTGATCGCTAAGCGGGCGGACAGCCCGTACCAGCACCGCCGCTCGGAGGACTGGCTGAAGTTCAAGTGCGTCGAAGAGCAGGAGTTCGTGATCTGCGGCTGGACGGAGCCTCACGGGAAGCGCATCGAGTTCGGCGCGCTGTTGCTGGGCTACTACGATCACGGCCAGTTGAAGTATGCTGGCAAGGTGGGCACGGGCTTCAGCGACCGGACGCTGGTCGAGCTGAAGAAAAAACTCAATCCGCTGGCAAGGACGACTTCTCCCTTCGACGAGGGTGTCCCGGAGAGAGATGCCCGCTGGGTCGAGCCGAAGCTGGTGGCACAGATCGGCTTTGAGAACTGGACCGGCGAGGGGCGGCTACGTCAACCCAGATATATGGGACTGCGATATGATAAAAACCCGAAGGACGTCGTGAGAGAAGGATAGTCGGCATTGAATGTCATGAGACGAACGTGCGCATAACCGGGCTACTGAGCAATCTTGTTGGAGCTGCAGAGCTCCATTGTAACCGCCCAATTTGGGATTATTCGAGCAGCAGTAGCGTGAATATAGGTAGCGTGTCTGGTTCCAGAAGGTTCTGGTCTTTGATGACGTATGTATCGATGCCGGCTGCGTGTGCTGTGGCGAATACGTCGATGCCGGATGATTCCATTGAAGGCCGGGCTTCCACTGGATACTTGCACTTGTTCTTGCCCTCGACTATCACGCATGCTTCGCACCGTCGGCATCGGTGTGCGCCGTAGGCGAACGCTTCGTAGTAGCCGAACAGAACGCGTGACGCTCCATCTTGATGATCTCGTCACAGACGTGCAGGCTCAACTTATCCATGGCGACCGGTAAGTCTTTCGGGGGATACGTGTCGAAGCCGACGAAGCCGTCGTACCTGATCAAGTAGGCGATCTTGTACTCGTCCAGCACCTTCCGCGTCTCTTCGGGCGTGGGGCTGTAAGGGGGACAGGTCAGCCGGGTATTGTAGTTCT
>JAEZKS010000292.1 GCA_023436075.1 Methanobacteriota archaeon | reverse complement strand
GAGGGCACCGAGCTTCAACACAGAGGTCACAGAGGACACAAAGGTACCACAGAGGATACTTTTAACAAAACGACTTACTTGAGCCATTTTTATACGTCCTCTGAGCGTCCTCCGTGCCCTCTGTGGCCTCTGTGTTGAAGCTCGGAGACCTCTCTTGCCAACCTCTGGAACCTCTAATGAGTTGTATGTCGATAGTTAGATAATATTAGCGAGCCCATAATCAAACGATGCTTGGCCGGGATGCGATCAACTACCACATCATGAAGAAGCAGGGGCTCATCGAGCCGTATGCCACGCCGGCAGAGGCGCTGAACGCCCTCGGCGTGATCGACGCTAACGTACTGCCAGCTGCTTACTACAACCTCTTTCTCAGGTCGAAGAATTCCACCCCTGTCGCCATCGCCAGGGAGGTCCAGACGGGCCGCCGCATGGCGCGGGTGCCGGGGCTGAAAGGCTCGTTGCAGATCGTGCCACGGGCGCTGATGCAGCACGTCTACTCGTTCACGAAGGATGACCGGGAGAACAGGGCCGGCGCGATGCTCACAAGCTGGGGCGTCGGGAGCGGCGAGTACAAGCTAACCCGGCAGGCGATCCGCGATGCTCTCGGGGAGAAGGAGAAGACGCTGTCCCAGCTCAAGAACAGCCTTCCCATCAACATGGCCCGAGAGGTAACGCGCCGCAGGGGAAAGCGTCTGGAGAAGTCGACCAACATCGCTGTCGTAGCCCAGGCCATGTGGCAGCGCTGGGAGTTGCTCCGGGGCGGCATGGGCCGCAACGCCTTCGATGATCCCGGACGGTATTCGCTCTTCGAGCGGCGCTTCGGCACGATGAAGCTCGACGAGTCCCGCGCCGAAGCGCTGCAGGGGCTGGCGAAGACATACGTCGAGCGCTACGGCCCTGCGAGCGCCGAGGACTTCGCATGGTGGGCTGGCCTGACCAAGGGCGATGCCGCGGCGGCGTTCGAGCAGTCGAAGGATATCTTGCCGTTCGAGGTCCCAGGCATCGAGGGCAAATTCTACCTGTCCGGGGCGGAGTCGCCCGAGGCCATCAAGGGGAAGAGCTTCCCGGTCCGGCTGCTTGCGACTGACGATCCGTACGTGAAAGGCTATTCGTATCGGAGTCGCTTCGTGCCCTCGCTGTATCAGGGCAGCGTGATCGCAAAGTTCGGTGAGGCGGTGCCTGCGGTGCTGATCGACGGCATCGTCCACGGCTTCTGGAGCATGGACGGCCGGACGTGCGTGATCGAGATGGCCGCCGGCCCTGAGGGCGACGAGCAGGAGATCAGGGCGGCCACGGGGAGCGCCGGCCGGTTCTTCACAGGCGGGCCGGTCGACGTTATTTTTACTGCTTTCCGGCAGAAAGCGTAGCCCGGCAGCCTGACAAGAGGGCCCGGTGGCGAACAAGAGGGCCCGGTGGCCCGGTCGCGCGCGTTCACAAAGCCAAGGCACGGCATACGTCGATTGCCCGGCATCATTGCAAGTGATAGCCCTGCTTGATTTTCTATTTTTGTTCCTCGAAGCTGCCGGATATCCTTGCAACGCCGTTTACCGGGAGAGAGAAGACTAAGGTTCTCGCATCGGTCTGAAGCCCCGCCCTCGAAGCGATGGATTCCATGATCCCGCTTTTGAATTCGCTCTGGGTGAGGATCATAATTACTTCTTTTTCGGGCTGGATCATGACGCCGAAAAACTTTTCAGCGTCTCTGAGGCTGGTGCCGCGCGCATTAATGACTGTCCCTCCCTTCGCGTTCGCATTCTTCGCCGCATCCATCACTTCGTCGGAGAAGCCCCGGTTCGTAATGGCTATGATTAAGTCGTGATCAGACTTTTCTTCCATGATGGTGTCACCTCCTTCCTCTGTTTGTGATAAATCCTGCAAGGATTTTGTCGTTTCAGCATCGTATACGCTGCCGATCGGCAATGTAAATGCGATGCCGTGGCCAGGTTCGTTCAGTTCCTTTTCGCCGCCCAGTTTTTTAAGCATCGCTTTTGACAATTTTAAGGACATCGTGCTGAACAGGATGGTCTTCTCCGTTTCACCCAGCCCCAGGTAACCTGAGATTTTCGAGTTTGCCGTACCTCTCCCCAGGGTTAGCAGGTTAAATGCCACTCCGTCGCCGGTAAAAATATCCGTTATCCTCTCTTCGTATTTCCTGTCAAAAACGGTGACCATGAACACCAATGGCGCATCTTCAGTCTCGTGCATCGTTCTCCTCTCTCTTCTCGACCCTTCGCATTTTAATCTTGTAGAGCAATCCCATGATCTGTACGGTCACCAGCGGCATCATGGCTACCATGGCAATGATGCCGAAAGCATCCGTCATTACGTTCCCTCCCAGAGCATTGGAGGCTCCCACCGCGAACGGCAGCAAAAATGCCGCCGCCATGCTGCCTGCAGCCACGCCACCAGAGTCGAAAGCTACGGAGGTAAAGATCCTGGGCACGAAGAAAGCCAGAAGCAGAGCAATGGCATAGCATGGCAAAAGGAAATACCAGATGCTAATGCCTGTCATGATGCGAATCATGTCAAGTGCCAGCGCAATACCTACGCCTATGGACAGGCCCGTCATTATCATTTTTCTGGAAATCGCGCCGCTGGTGACTTCTTCGACCTTTTTGTTAAGTATGTATACTGCAGGCTCCGCCGCGACGACGAAGAAGCCGATGACCATGCTCAATGGGATCAATATCCAGTTGTACGGCAGAGAGACGATCTCGAAACCCAGGTATGTCCCTGCAGGCATAAATCCTATGTTTACTCCTGTCAGGAACAATGTAAGCCCTATAAGAGTATACACTATTCCCACGCCGATTTTAATTAGCTGGGTCACGGGCAGCATCAAGCTTGTCGCCTGCACGACTCCGAAAATCGCTACGACAGGCAGCAAGACTAAAGAGACCTCCTTGAAAAACGAAAGCATCGCTTCGAGGTACACTTTCACTAGCTCTCCCACGCCGCTCACCGTAGAAACGGTTTCAAAGGCATAGCCGGTACCAGTGGACTCGTAGAACATCCCCATGATCAGCACTGCCAGTATCGGACCTATCGAACAGATCGCGCACAGGCCGAAACTATCTTCCAGCGAGCTTTTCCCTCCCCGGACTGCCGAAATGCCGACGCCAAGCGCAAGGATTACGGGCACAGTGACCGGGCCAGTAGTAACGCCGCTCGCATCGAAGCCTACCGCCAGAAAGTCAGGAGCGGTAAACGCGGCTGTTATAAACACCAGGCCATACAAAACGAGGAACATATGAGAAAGCCTGATCTGGAACAAGATCCGCAGAACGGCGAGCACCAGGAAAGCGCCCACGCCGAGGGAGACGGTGCTCACGAGAACAAGGTCGGGCACGGCAGGAACCTGCCTGGTCAGCACCTGGAGATCGGGCTCTGCCAGCGTTAAAACGGTCCCTAGCAGAAAACAGCCGCCAAGTATCAGCCAGAGCTTTCGAGATTCGGTCAGCTTCGAGCCAATCAGTTCTCCCATGGGCATCATCGCTGTCTCGGCGCCGAGAGTAAAGATGCTTATTCCCACAATGAGCAGAACGCTCCCCGTCACGAAGAGCATCAGCACGCCGAGCGGCATGGGCACTATGAAGAGGTGAAGCAAAAAGACAATAAGGATGATCGGTAAAACATAATATGCCGATTCTTTTAGTTTTCCTGACAGTTTTCTTATCATCATTTGCTCCCGCGCTTATCCCTTCATGTATAATTAATACCTTTTACACCTCACGGGAGTTATAAATGATCGTTCGGCCAGGTACGATAGCCAGCAATCGCCGTTCAAGCACGGGTATAGTAAGTACCGTTGTTCTCCAGCCGATCTGAATTCAGGTTATATGTGACTGTCTCTTTCGTAGTGACTGGCGCGGGCTTATCGTAAATCAACTCGTACGTCTCCGGCGCCTTGCGCTCCCAGACGCCCGTATAGGCTATCCCCCGGTCAGCGTCATGCCGCTCGAAGGTGCCGTCTGAGATGAATAAATATGTCGTTAAAGTGCCGTTGACGTAATGTCCCCAGGTGCCGATGATCGGGTCGCACGACGAGGACGGCTCCAGCGTGGCGGTCGGCGTCGGCTGAATTGTAGGCAGTGGCTCTACGGTGGGAACAGGCTCCGCCGTCGGCAATGGCGCCAGCGTCGGTGCTCCCGCACCGTCGTCCAGGCCTTCGGTGCACCCGCAGACGACGATAACGACGAGTGTCGCGAAGATGATGAACGCTCGCTTCATA
>JAEZKS010000279.1 GCA_023436075.1 Methanobacteriota archaeon | reverse complement strand
GGTCAGAGACCATGGAGCTTGCGAAGCAATTGAAAGACCATGGCATAGCGGTGAAGGAGACATTCTCGCCTGAGACGCTGACGGACAGTATTGCGGAGGCACTCAAATGAAGGTCTCTGCAGAGATCAAGCTGGCCGGACTGGCGCTGTTCAGCATCGTCACACTGATGGTTACAGGATGGACGCTCGCAGGTCTGGCAGCTATCCTCATCATTGCCACACTGGCGCTCAGGGCGGACCCGAGAAAGCTGCTGCACATGTTCAAGCCGGCTATCTTCTTCATTGTAGCTATCTCAGCGTTCCAGTGGCTCTTCTCCGGGCCTTCGGCGGCCGTTCTCTCCTGCGTACGGCTCTCGCTGCTCTATATAGCCGGCTCGATCGTCACGGTTACCACGACAGAGACCGAGTTCCTCAACACCATCGAACGGCTGCTATCGCCGATCAGTAAGCTGACAGGCACGAACATCGGCCGGGACATAGGCACCATGATGATGCTGGCCATCACGTTCCTTCCGATCATCAAAGAAGAGCACGATGCGATCCGGCTGGCGCAGGAAGCAAGAGGCGCGGAATTCAGGGGATTGATCGGGATGACAAAGGGTGAAATGGCCGTCGTTGTGCCACTGATCTACGGGCTCTCGGACCGGGCGGACCGGGTTGCCGACGCGATGGAAGCACGATGCTATGGTTATAAGAGATGAAATCGCCAGACAATTGGCGGGCGATGGTACCCCACGCGCGCGAACACATATGATGGTCGGACCTGCGACGATTCCTCGGCGAATTATCACGGATTTAGCGATTATACTCATTCGTATTACTTTTTATATTGGCAATAAGGCACTCAGCACAGAGTACACGGAGTACACAGAGTACACGAAGTCTATTTAGAAAACGTTAGACGTGGAAGCATATTTTAAAAGGATAACTCTGTGTACCCTGTGTACTCTGTGAACTCTGTGTTAAATACCTTATAGCCTAAAAACGCAGAGACGGTTTAAGAGCTTAGCAATTGCTTAAATCGCACTGCATCCTCGCCCATGGAGATGTTATTGAACATCACGTACACCTCGCGGGCCGTCTTTTCATGGCCTCTGACAATCCCGAGCAGCTTCTGCAGATCGGCGTCCGTGTACTTGTACTTGTAGTTCACTTCGCCCGGGCCGATTCCGTGCAGGCGGAAATAGACTATATCGGACGCTGCGGCTGGCTTATGCCTGAACGGGTCCACGATGTGGATCAGGTTCAAGTCCTCGCACAGCTTTTTCACCACGTCCTCCGCCCACGGGCCTCGTGTCTCCCACCCGACTGCGCACGGTCGTTTCACGGACGAGAAAAAGGCTTTGACGTTCTTGAGGTTCTCCCGGGTGCTGTTGAACTTCGGTGGTGTCTGGACGACCAGCACCTGTGACCGCAGTATCTGCGCAATCTCCACGGTGCGCTTCCATGCCAGAAAGTTTTCCTCAGTCGGCTGAAGCAGCCCAATGTTCTCAGGCTTTCCGTCGGGCAATTTTCCTTGCTTCCACGTCGGGCTGGTCGACGGGTGCGTGATCGCCTGCCATGCCTTCATGTTCATCTCGAAATCCGGCGGCGCCTCTTCGCGCCAGCGCCGGGCAAGGTCTGGCTGTGGCAAAATATAGAACGGGTCCTGCAGCTCGATGACATTGAACGTATCGTAATAGGCTTGCTTCCCGCCTTTGATGCTCCAGCCGCAGGTGCCGACCTTCACTTGCATGAACAATACGTCGATGTGCAAAGAAAAAAGGATTTCCGTGGCGTTTCAAAGGTTGGACATCCCGATGGCCATGGGTCTGTCATGCGCACGCGCGCGCGAGCAGCCGTCCATTCCTCTCACTGGTCCTTTAGGAGTACTCGCGCATCCACTGCAACGGCTCCCTTCTCATAGGCGATTATGGGGTTGGCGTCCAGCTCCAGGACATCCTCGCGGGTCATCATGATCCGGGACACGGCCTCGATCATGTCGGCGAGCGCATCGAGGTCGGCGCCCTGTTTGCCCCGGAACCCCTTCAGGATCTTGTATCCCTTGATCTCGCTGATCATCTGGAGAGCTATCGTGTGATTGACAGGTGCCACGCGGAGCGATACGTCCTTGAATACTTCCACGAAGACACCACCGAGGCCGAAGAGCACAGTCGGCCCGAACTGGGGGTCGCGCTTGCCGCCGATGATCACTTCCACGACGCCATCGGGCGCCATGGGCTCGACCACTGCATACGCATCAGGGTCGATCTGTCGGGCCGTGGTCAGAATCCGGTCTACGGCACCGCGGGCACAGTCGGCCGAGCGGATATCCAGCGCCACGAGGCCCAGGTCGCTCTTGTGAGTGATCTTTCCCGAGAGCACCTTCGCGACGACCGGGAACCCGAGCTTTTCGGCAGCATCGGCCGCTTCGGCAGGAGTCTTCACCCCGATCTCGTCGTTCACCCGGATGCCGTACTGGTGGAAGAGCTTCTTGGCCTCCAGCTCATTCAGCATCGTCATGGCTTCGCCTCCCGGTCAAGAAAGGTACTGTACTCGATGAGCCCCCGCAGCGCTTCGGCAGCGCGTTCGGGCACGGGATAAACCGGCACCCGGTTCTTCCGGAATTCCCGTTCGACCGCGACGATGTCCTCGCCGCCCATCCAGACGGCCACGACCGGCTTCGGGTACTTTTCTTTGACCACGTCGATTACAGCCTTCGCCGGCTCCATGGCATCGGTCATCCCGGCGTGGGCGTA
>JAEZKS010000170.1 GCA_023436075.1 Methanobacteriota archaeon | reverse complement strand
GCCTCGAGGAATACGAGGCGGCCATCGTCCGCGTACTTATCGATGTCGTCCCAGCCCATGCTCCGCGCCTCTTCGATAATTTGCGCGCGCGACTCTTCGAGCGTGATGTAGATGCCGTCGCTGCCCGTTTCCAGGCCCCTGCGCAGGAACTGGAGGGCCATCGTCGTCTTGCCGGTGCCGGCCGAGCCGACCATGATCGTTGCCGAATGTTCGTTAAAGCCCCCGTCAATGAGGCTGTCGAGTCCAAGTATGCCAGTCTTCAGCTTCTTCATTTTTTCACCTTCACAGTCCTTTCGATGAGTTTCTCGGTTATCCCCGGCCCCCAATGGTTCTCAATCTCCCTGAGCAGCTCCGCATTTCTCACCCTGAATTCCTGCCGGTTCTCCCGCAGGATGTCGTCGAACTTCGCCTTGTCCGGCTCGGCATTGTTGAGATGGCTGCAGATCAGCTCCCCGACGGTGCGCACTTCCAGCATGATGGAGATGATGTCGAAATCGCGGTCCAGGATGCAGCCGATGGCGCCGTTGTCGGTGTTGTAGAAGATCACCGATCCCTCCGCCGTCTCGAAGACAGTTCGGCGCAGCGGCATGTTGCGCATGCTCTGCATCAGGGGAATGACCTTTTTCACCAGTGGCATGATCGCGCTTTCCTTATGCCGCGCAGTACTTTCCCCATTTCGGGGTATTTCCTGGAAGACCTGTGCAACGGTCTCTCCATTCTTCGATATCAGGAAGGCGCCGACTACTCCGCGGCTGTCGAGCAGGCGTCTCAGGTCCTGCTCTACGTTGTTTTTCAGGCTGCTCTGGCCCCGCTTCCGGGGCCTCGCGATTTCTTCCACGGGTCTGCCTCCCCCCTCCATACGATTACCTTTTTATTTTATAATTAATCTGCTATAAAATAAACCTTTCTGCGGACGCGAATATTTTGCATTTCACGCCACAATCAATTATAATTAATTAAAGATATAAAAAATTGTTGGCCGGCGCATCTTAGTTTCGCTATAGTTACATGCCGCCCCGGCCGGCCCGGGACTGGCGCAATCTGCGGGCTGAAACAGAGGACAGCGCCAGAATCAAGCCAGAAAAGATAAAAACATTATGATACGGCAGGGCACTATGAGTCACCATGGAGCCCTCTAAGGCTGCTGAAAATGGCCCCATGATACCCGTTGTAACATTGTGCTTAGAAGACCTCGGACTCGGAGTGGACTACCAGACCGCTGTCAGTGATGTCATACGGCTTGATCCCGCGGGAATGCTTGTGCCGGCGCATCTTGACGACCTCGGCGGCCAGCTTCACGTCCCGGAGCGCGTCGGGCCGCACGTAGCGGAGGACGATCACGCCGTCTGAGATGTATTCGACGAGACCGTATCGGCTGGCGTAGAAGAGGTTCTTGTCAGCCTCAGACGTGACCAGCGCCGTGACGCCCGTGTCTTTGAATATCGCAAACAGCTCAAACAGGTTGAGCCTCCGCTCAGCCTCGTCACAGAACATCATTTCGAATAACGTGATCGAGTCCATGACAAGACGAGTCGCCCCGAACTTCCTGATGAGCCCGGGCAACTCGCTCTTGATCCGGGTGAGCGTGGTCTTGATGTCGTTGGGGTCGAGCCGGATGAGAGCGAGAGTACCGTTGTCGATGTAGCGCTGGATATCCCAGCCATAGGAATCTGCCGACTCCTTGATCGCATCCTCATGCTCCTCGAGGCTCATGTATACGGCCCGCTCGCCGTTCTGCAGACCGCTCATCAGGAACTGCAGAGCCAGGGTAGTCTTCCCGGTTCCCATGCCGCCGATGACCGAGATCATGTGCTTTTCTGGCACGCCGCCGTTGAGCAGCTCGTCCAGCCCCTGTATGCCTGTGCTTAGCAGCTTCATGTTACCCGCCCTATAATATATCAACATCCTCTGGTAGTTGCAGAGCAATTTACCGGGGGACAGCTTAACTTTATTGGTATTTCTCCTGGCGACCAGTTCCATCAACGCGACGCTGTCCGATGGTCCCGCTCATACGGCGGATTAGCCAACGACAAAGGATATAAAAACGATGAGCGATACCCTGTTTTCATATCATTAGCGGAGAGGGACTTTTGGCAACGTTAAACGAGGCTGCGAAGGTGGCCATGAGAGACGTCCTCGGCCTGAACGAGGGCGAAGAGGTATTGATCATCACTAATTTCGAAGGCGATGTGTTCCCGATAGCGCGCGCCCTGTTCGACGAGACAAAGGCGCTGGGCGGCAGGCCAGTTATCATGGTCCAGGGCATGAAGACGATTTACGACTACGCGGAACGGCTCGTCTACGAGGCGATCAAGGCGGAGCCGGATATCTACATCTCGATGTCCGCAAACAAGCTTGGCAAAGACGCCTACGGCATGAACATCGGCTACGTCGGCCGTGACGGTAAAAAATACAAGAGCTATGTCGACAAGCTGATGGACGGCGACCGGCGCATCCGGGGCTTCTGGTCTCCGACGACCAACGTCGCCATGTTCGAGCGTTGCGTGGCCGTCGACTACCGGGGGATGCAGGAAAACGCGGCCCGGCTCAAGAAGGTGCTGGACGGCGGGAAAGAAGTACACGTGACGTCTCCGGCCGGTACCGATGTGATCATTTCGGTCGAAGGCCGCAAAGCCATGACGGATGACGGAAACTTCAGGCTCCCCGGCCTTGGCGGCAACCTCCCGGCCGGTGAGACATTCGTCTCGCCCGTCGTGGGATCGACGAGAGGTGTCATCGTGTTCGACGGCACAGTCGATCTGCCGGAAAAAGCGGCCATCCCGAAGACTCCGGTTCGCGTGACCTTCAAAGACGGCTACGTCGATGAGATCACTGGCGGCCAGGAGGCAACCGCATTGCTCAACGTGATCATGAAAGGCGAGGCCATGGCCCGGGAAAAGTGCCTGCTGGAGGAGGAAAAGAATGCCCGCCATCTTGGAGAGCTGGGCATCGGCATCAACTACCAGGCGAAGATGACCGGCAACCTGCTCGAAGACGAGAAATTGGGCAAGACCGTGCACTTCGCCATCGGCAGCAACTACGATTACGACGCCGAGGCGCTGATCCACCAGGACTGCCTGGTTATGCGACCTTCGATCTGGGTGGACGGAAAGCAGATCATGAAGGACGGCGATCTGCTGGATACCTTCTGAGACTCTCTTTTTAGCCAGAACAAGAGAGCCCCGCGCCCGGTCGCGCGCGTTTTGAAGCAGAGAGCAGGCGAGCGACTGGTTTTTCCAGGGCATGATCGCGCACTATTGTTGATAGGGCTTTTGACTTCGAGCATAAGGAACAATTAATGGCCGCAGCGAACGCAGCGAACGCAGTTTCCTGTTAAAAAAGGCGAAAATTAGCTTTAAAGTAGCCGCGTTCGCTGTGCTCGCTGCGGCCTAAAACCGCGCTCCGTTTCCACGACGGGCGATATAAAAAAGGGCCCTGCGGCTCCGTCACTCGTGTGCATGTGGGATGAGCTTGAATCTGCCACGAGATTTACCACCTCTGGCATACCCGAAGGAAATAAAAGAGCGTTGTGTCAGTCGTGCCTTTTGTGCCCGTTGTGGCCCAATAGTTTCATGGCACCGTGATCCTGACGCCGTCCTTTGTAATATGATACAGGTATTTGCCCTCGAGGTGCTCCTTGCCCCGCAGCTTGGATACTTCGACGGTCCGGCATTTTTTGCTGTGAGTCTCGGCGCTTTCGCAAGCCGTTCCCGCGTCTTCGGTGCCGAGATCGACGATGCCGTCGGCGAGGTAGCGCTCGGTGCCTGATCCGGCATCATAGGCCTCGGCGGTGAGGAGAGTCGTGCAGCCCATGCGTGACACCCATGCGCTGAACAGCAGCATCCGCTTCCGCCGCTCGATCTCGTCGCTCACCAGCATGTTGATCGAAGTGATCGAGTCGACGATCAGGTGATCGATGCTGCGGCGGGTGACCTTCTTCTGTATGCCGTCGTACACGTCGCCGACGTACTGCTCGTCGACGATCTGTCCAATCGAGTAGTCCTGGAACTCTACATAGCCTTTCTTCATCCTGGGCTCGTAAAACTCGAGGTTGATGCCACCGCTGATGAGATCAAGGTCGTATAACGAGATGCTCGATGCGAACTTGTTGATCATGTAGATGCGCTCGACCGTGCTCACGAAGAGGACGCGCTCGCC
>JAEZKS010000013.1 GCA_023436075.1 Methanobacteriota archaeon | reverse complement strand
GACCTGTTCTAAGCCGCCTGTGCCACGGCCAACAAACTGCCCGCGCTGCCGCCAGCCCTGGCCGTGGGGAAGAACCTGAAGAAAAAGGTGATCATTGCTACCAACGTCCACCAGCAGATGGAGCAGTTCATCGAGGAGGCCAGGGAAATCCGGGCACAGGCTGACATCAAGGTGGTCGTGCTCAAGGGCAAGGCCCGCATGTGCCCTCTGGAGAAAGACTACGAGGAGTGCAGTGCGCTGCGCGAGAACACTTTCGAGCTCATGAAGGCCGAGAAGGACCTTGCAGGCCTGAAAGCGAGCGAGAAAGATGCGATCGCGAAGGCGAAGACTGACCGGAGCTACGCGGCCATGCGCGTCGGCCTCGCCTCCGAGATCGAGAACGCCGAGGCCGGGATCGGCCCGATGCGCCGGCGATCGTGTGCTTTCCTCCGGGAAGTGCTCCTGAACGATCACGCGCCTTTCCGCCAGTGGCTGTTCGAGGACGTGCGCACTCCGGAGGAGATCGTGGCAGAGTCTGAGAAGAAAGGCAGGTGCGGCTACGAACTGCTAAAACGGTGCCTGAAGGAGGCCGATCTGGTCATCTGCAACTACCATCACTTGCTCGACCCGGACATCGCGGGCAAATTTCTCTCATGGATGGACTGCGAGCTGTCCGGCGTCATATTGATCTTCGACGAGGCTCACAACCTCGAGCAGCAGGCCCGCTCGCACTCGTCGAAGACGCTGACGGAGTACCAGGTGGAAAAAGCCCTGTCCGAAGCGATGAGCATCCAGGGCAAGCTGGCGGACGAGATCATCTATTTCCTCTCGCTGCTGAAGCAGACCATCGTCGGCACGTACCAATCCCGGCTCGGCTTCGGCGAGGCAGAGCGCATCGGCAACTCCTGGATCGACATCACCATACGGGACCCGTTCAGCCACGACGACCTGCTGCGGCAGAAGCTCCTCCACGAGCTCGAAACCCGGAAGATCAACCACAAGAAGATGCTGGAAGCGGCGATCGACCGGGGCATAGAGATCGACGACCGCTATGCGAAGGACTTCAAGGACGGGCGGGCAGAGGTACGCAAGACCTCTTCTCTGCTGGCCGCATCCGCCTTCATGCTGGCCTATTTCGACCGGTCGGACCGGATGGACTACTATCCCGTGCTCAGCGTGCGCCGCAGCCGGGAAGGTGGGATATACGGGCGGATCGAGCTGTTTAGCTGTATCCCTACCGACGTGACCAAGCCGCTGCTCGATAACGCCTTCGGAGCGGTGCTCATGTCGGCAACGCTGCGGCCTTTCGACATGGTGAAGGCGACGCTGGGCATCCAGCGCTCCACGGAAGAGATCGCGTTCGGCACGACTTTCCCGGAGGAGCGGCGGCGAACGCTGGCTGTCGATCTCCCGCCTCAGTTCGCCCGCAACAGGGATGACCCGGCCATGGTGGGCGTGCTGACGACGCTGCTGGAAGACGTGATCAATGCATCCGAAGGCAACGTGCTGATATTCTTCCCTAATTCGGGGGAAGCCCAGAAGTATGCCGCCCGGCTGAACGTCCGCGTGCCGGTGCTCGTCGATGAGGCCGGCGTTTCAGCCCAGGACACGAAGCTCGAGTTCTTCCGCAAGGGCGATGCCGGGGAGAAGGCAGTCCTTGTTTCGTACCTCTGGGGCACGCTGACCGAGGGCGTGGACTACAAGTTCGACCGATGTCGGACCGTGGTCGTGGTTGGCGTTGGCTTCCCCGGCCTGAACGACCGCATGAAAGCTATCCAGCACGCATATGACGACCGTTTCGGGCATGGCAAAGGCTGGGACTACGGCGTCCTCTACCCCACAGTGCGTCGCATCCGGCAGGCCCTCGGCCGAGTTGTCCGATCACCGGCCGACTACGGGATACGGGTGCTTGCCGACGCACGCTTCACCCACGAGTCCGTGATCCGGATGAAGCGCTACTCGATCCACATGCAGTTCCCTGATGACGAGCGCAGGGAGTTCAAAGACGTGAAACCGGAGAAAGTGAAGTACTCAATGATGAACTTCTTCAATGACATCCGGGCATTGGACACGGAGGGCACGGAGGGCACGGAGGACACGGGACGCATAAAGGATAAAAAAGTGCCTGAGAAAGTTCCTGACGTTAAGGCGCTGGCTGGCAGGGCCCCGGAGACAAAGCTGAAGGGCGCTAAAACGCAGGCTGACACGATCGACGGTATCCCGAAAAAGGCGTTGTCGTTTACCACCAGGACGTTGCGTGGGAAAGAACGATAGATCGCCGTCGCTCGCTGCACGTCAGATGCCGGTGTCTGCTACTTTTGCTCATCCGTAATTCCTGACTCCAGTTTGCCGCATGCCAGGTCTATCATGTTACTGAGAATCATAGTATAGCGTTTTGATAACTCTTCCATGACACGGGCCGATGAGAGTGCCCTGTTCAGGCATTCCAGGCAGTTGACCTGGTTCTGGATGTCAAGAGCTTTGCATTTCTCAGCGGCATCCATCGCCAGATCGTACTGGAACCTCAAGGCCTGGACCACATTAATCAGGTCGTGTCTGGCTACGTAGAAATCAACGGGACGATCTTCCTTCTCGGCGTCCATAAATGGTGGTTCGTGGCCGTTCTGATAAGATTATGGAAGACTTTTACGGGATGCCGGCGTTAGCATACATGGACGAGGCTTAAAGCTAATATGTTCCAGGCCGGTCAGCTTGTGCTTCCTCCGTTCGAGAATGGCCGGAAGGCCCGCTACGTTAGCGAAGATAAGCATATATACATCTTCACATATCTAATATCCCGGCAAGCCAAAACAGGAGTCATTTTCCTTAAGTGTGAAACGCCCGGATTTCTTTAAAGCCGGGTCGTGCCCACCTTTGGCACAGCTACGCTCTTTCCATGAGGGCGCAATGCGGTTGTGGCTTATTGCCTGAAAAAGAGCCACCCTTAACACTACAGAGGAGATATCAATGGCGAGAAAAGCAGCGAAGAAGGTCGACGCCTTCAGGGCGAAGAACTGGTACCAGATACTTGCGCCGGCGGAGTTCAACCGTGCCAACATCGGCGAGACGCTCGCAGACGAGCCCTCCAAGATGGTCGGTCGCATAATCGAAGCGACCCTCGGCGACATTACCGGTGACTGGACGAAACAGAACACCAAGATGATCTTCAGGATCGATGAAGTCGGCGGCAACAGCGCCTACACGTCCTTCCTGGGCCACGAGCTGACCAAGGACTACATGCGCTCCCTGGTAAAGCGCCGCACGTCCAAGATCGACGCCAACCTCGTCGTTACCACCAAGGACGGCTACAAGGTCCGGGTCAAGCCTGTCGTGCTGACCGTCAAGCGCGCGAGGACCAGCCAGATCGAGAGCATCCGCAAGATCATGATCGACGTGGTCAGCAAACGCGGCAAGGAACTGGGCTTCCACGAGTTAATCAACGAGATCGTCACCGGCAAAGTGGCCTCTGAGATATACAAGTCCACGAAGAACATCTACCCGCTCCGCCGGGTCGAGGTCGGCAAGTCCGAGCTCGTCTTCAAGCCGGCCGTCAGCGCGCCCGTAGCGCCCGCAGCCGCGCCCGCAGAGGCGCCGAAGGCTCCCGAGGCATCGGCTGAGCCCGCACCGGTCGAGAAGAGCGAATAAGCTCAAAATTGCAGCCCATCAAGGGCTGCTATGTTTCTTTTTATCTTCAGCTTTTTAAGCACAGCCAACGACCGGAGCACGGCCTGGCGGCCTCGCGCGCGCGTGAAAATGCCAGTGCTTCCAACGAACCTTGCCTGTGGGTAGTTCTGCATGAGGACGTTCGCCTGCTGACCCCTCACAGTTTAAAACCTTTTAGAAACTACTATAAAAGTTTCGGCGGTCTTGGCGTCCCTGACGGCCTTGAAGAAAGATCATACCACGCATTGGCCGCGCCGCGACGGCCATAAAAGCAGAATGGCCTGAATTTTTCAGCGCCGTGGCGGTGAAGAGTTTACCGGCATGAAGCTGACCCTGCAGTTCTTGAATTGCTGGACTGCCTCGGTGGCAAGCTGGCGGACGTTCCTGTCCGGGTCGTTGAACATGCTCACGAGGACCTTCAGCGCTTTGTCGTTGCCGATCTGCCCCAGCGCCCATGCGACGTCCGCGCGGACGAACCACTGGTCATCCTTTGCTGCTGCCATCAGCGCATCGACTGCTGTGGGGTCCTTGATCATGCCCAGCGCACGGGCGGTATGCTTCCGGACGTAGCCGCGCTTGTCCTTCAGAAGCTTCATCAAGTATGGCGTAGCGTTCTTATCCCCGATCTGTCCCAGCGCCACCGCCGCGTTTTCCCGGACTACAGGCGCCTCATCGCCCAGAGCCTCGATCAGCATCGGCACCGGGTACGGGTCCTGGATTTTCCCGAGCTGGTACGCGGTCATCTCCCTGACGTCAGAGTCCGGATCTTTCATCCCTTTCGATATCTTCTTGGCCATGACCGACAACGCTTCTTTTGCGTTATTCCGGACCTCAGGCTTTTCATCCTTTCTCGATGAACTGCGCAGGTCGTCGATGGCCCTGAGGTCACCCAGCTCTCCCAGCGCAATCGCCGCCTTCTCCCGGAGTTCAGGTTTGCCGATGCGCAGGCTGTTGACCAGCGGGTCGAGCGCCCGATCATCCTCGAGTCTTCCCAGCGCCAGCGCGGCTTCTCCGCGGACTATGTAGTCATCATCCTTCAGCGTGGCGACCAGCGTTCCGAAGACTCTTGGGTCCTTCTTGAAGCTGACCATTGACAACGCTGCCGCTCCGCGAACGATCGGGTCACTATCACTCATTGCTTCAAGGAGTCCGTCCAGCGCCCGGGGGTCCTTTATCTCTCCCAGCGCCCTCGCGGCGGCCTGTCGGTTGAAGGCATCCACGTCATTGCGGAGCCTTTCCAGGACGACTTCCAGGTGGTCATTCTTGAACTTCTTCTCGTGGGCAGCAGCCTGTTGTGGCTGATTTGCCTCCAGTTTCTTCAGCGCTTCAGCAGCCAGCTTTCTCACGCCATCGTCAGGATCGGAGATTGCCGCCTTCAATGCGCCACGGGCTCTCTGATCTTCATATGCATTCAGCGCCCATGCCGCAAGGCGTCTGGCAGCGAGATTGTTGCTTTGCAGCATCTCAGTCAGTGGCTGCACGAATACAGGGTCTCGCAGCTCGACTATCCTCATGATCGCGTTCTTCAACGCGTTGTTGTCCTGGCTGTTGAGGATCGTGCGGATGAGGACATCTGCGTTGGTGCCCATGGCAGTATTTCCTTGAGTAGTGTTAGCGCCGGCGGCACTGTTACCCTTTACCGTATCATTTTTTTCCATCTGGCTGTCCCCTTGATTTATATGGGTAACGTTAGTCTCATCAGTACACGTATTATAATTTTTGGTATAATAACGGAATACTCTGCCTGCAATTACTGAAATGAAAGTTTTCCATGGTCCCTGTTGCCTTACAGGTTTTTTGTTGGCACTACTATCGGAAGGAGGGCCTTCGAGCAGAGGAAATGCGGACCTTCCAGGTGAGTGGCGAAGGTAG
>JAEZKS010000091.1 GCA_023436075.1 Methanobacteriota archaeon | reverse complement strand
CGCAGCAATAAAACAATGGCTCCCTTTAGAAATGCCGCGTCCGCTGCGCCCGCTGCGGCCTAAAACTTCGCCCTGGTTCCGCTACGGGCAATTACAAGAGAGACCGGCGGCTTCAACATTGGAGCTCGAGACCCGGCCACCTACACGTGCACGAGACCGCGATGAAGGTCGCTCTTGTTAACTGCCCGGCCGGCGACGAAAGCCCTGCCTGCACCGTTCACCGCGGTCTCAGCAGGCGATTCATGCAATATTTTGCCGATGCATGGCTACAGAAACATGGCAAGAATCGGCAAACGCCCCTCGGCTAAAAAAGTTTATATCCTTATAAAAAGTTGTATGTGCAAGAGGGTAAACGAGATGGCCAGGAGCAAATTCTTACAGCGGCAGACCGTTCCGGTCAAGGTGACCGAAAAGTCGGTCGCCGGGCTCACAGACGCTATGGCGCTGACGGGCTTCCAGGGCAGGAAGCTGGGCGAATCGGTCCAGACCTGGGCCGAGATGCTGAAGCAGAACAATCTGACGATCATGCTAGGCTACACCGGTGCCATGTCGCCGGCAGGCATGCGGAAGATCATCGCTTTCCTGATTCAGAACCGCATGATCGACGTCCTCGTGTCATCGGGCGCCAACATGTTCCATGACATCTACGAGTCCACGGGCGGCAAGCACTACATCGGCAGCCACGTTGCCAACGACGAGGCGCTCTTCAAGGATGGCGTCGACCGGATATACGACGTCTTCGCCGTCGAGAAAGAGTTCCGGGGCACGGACTACATGGTCATGGACTGGGCCATGAAGAACCTCGAGCCCAATAAGTCATACTCATCCAGAGAGTTCTTCCACCTGCTCGGCAAGCACATCGTCGAAAACGTGGGCGCCGACGCTGACGGCATTGTGGCCAGCGCCTACCGGCACAACGTGCCCATCTTCGTGCCGGCGCTCGCCGACAGCTCCATAGGCATCGCGCTCATGGTCGCCCGCCGGGCCGGCCACCCGGTCAACATCGACCAGATGAAGGACGTCGACCAGATCACCCAGATCGTCGAGAACACGAAGCGGACCGGCGTCGTCTACATCGGCGGCGGCGTGCCCAAGAACTTCATCCAGCAGACCGAGGTCATCATGTCAATGCTGGAGAAGGACGTCGAGGGCCACAGCTACGCTATCCAGTACACGACAGATGCGCCGCACTGGGGCGGCCTGTCAGGCTGCACCTTCGAAGAGGCTGTCTCATGGGGCAAGATTGCCGGAGTAGCTCCCAAAGTACAGGTCTTCGCCGATGCAACCATCTCGCTGCCCATCGTCTCCCATGCTCTGGCTGAGAAGACGAAGCCGTACATTGCAAAGCGGAAGTCCCCGCAGTATGACTGGTCGGGCGAGAAGCTTAAGGTCAAGTTCACGGCCCCGGCAGAGAAAGGCACGAAGATGGCAAAGGCCGCCTCTGCCCCGGTAAAAAAGGCTGGCAAGAAGCCAGTGAAGTGAGTGATCAGTCATGAGGCCGTCTAAAGATGAGTATTTCATGGAGATTGCCAGGGTCGTGGCCACGCGTTCCACCTGCCTGCGCCTTCATGTCGGCGCAGTCATTGTCAAAGATGGTCAGATCATCTCTACAGGGTACAACGGCGCACCTCACGGCTTCGAGCACTGCCTGGACATTGGCTGTATCCGGGAGAAGCAGCACATCGCCCACGGCACCCGCCACGAGGTCTGCAGGGCGGTGCACGCGGAACAGAACGCGATCATCCAGGCTGCCATCCACGGCGTCTCCGTCGAAGGCGCCACCATCTTTTGCACCCACCAGCCGTGCATTCTCTGTACCAAGATGATCATCAACGGGAAGATCAGGCGCGTGGTCTACCTGAACGAGTACCCGGACCGATCCTCCATCGATTTCATGAAGCAGGCGGGCGTCGAGATCGCCAAAATGCCAGGCGGCAGAGACGAGCTAAGCGATGTGCCGGACCAGGTATCCGATGAGGAAAAGCAGATGAGCGGGTAATATACTCCCTCGTATTTCTTTTTGTACAGAATATCCCGTGGCAGGGCACAACGTACACGAGGTATACTACGTACGCAACGTTCTTTTTAAAAGAGAGAACGCTAAGCCATTTTATTAGCTGTCCATCGTGTACGTAGTGTACGTCGTGTACTTCGTGTTTAACCACAGGCTCAGCGTATACAACCTTTTAAAAATGACGATAATATTACTTTTTATCCACACGTTCCCCTGAATAGGGCTTGTTTTCGCTTTCTCTGGGCTGAGGAGGAATCACGTCCTGCGGGTGGATCAGCAGGTCGAGCAGCTTCTTTCCCCACGCCACCGCCTCGTCCCTGTCCAGGTAGTTCACTTCCTGCACCTTGTGACCTTTGAGGAAGTAGAGAATGCGCAGGGAAAGCCGGTCGAACTCGCTCATCTCCCCGAGGTCGATCTTGCCCAGGAACGCTTTCGAGGCGATCACTGTGCCGGCCACATGTTCGAAGAGCGGCTTGACATCCTTCTGGCCGGCGAACCTCTTCGCCCGATCAGGTGTCATGTCGAAGGGCACGCTCACCGTGAACAGCGCCACCTTCCGGTTCTTCATCACATCCCGGTTATCATCCAGGAACTGGATGATCCGACCTGACGGCATCTCGTTGTATACGGGGCAGCCGACGATGATCAGGTCGTAGTTCAGGCTCGTCACGTCGCCGATGCGGCGCAGGTCCGCGTCGTTGATTCCTTCGGCTATCCAGTTAGCGATCTGTTCAGTGGCGCCGTACTTCGTATCGTACACTACGAGCGCTCTCTTCCCTGCCATGGATACTCCTCTGCTCGATATTGGCGTTTCAAAATAATGTACTATGTCGCCGGAATGCACGGTGGGCACGTGCCCATTGTGCAATCGCAAACTTTATATCATTTAAGTGAAAATAACTTTTTGTACAAAAATATGAAAACAAGTTAAAGGTGATATGAATGAAATCCATTTCCCTGATCAAAGACGATTCCGGCGTAGAGAACGCCGTGTACGGCATACTGATGATCGCCATCGTGGTCATGGTATCGCTACTGATCGCTTCCCTTGTGTTCTCCCAGGGCAGCGAGGTGCAGGTTCTGGCCAGCTCGCCGACGGCGAGCATGACCGGCGTACTGACTGGCGGCGCCTCGCCGTCACTGCTGATCAACCACGAGTCGGGCGATCCGCTGCAGGTAGATCAGATGGTACTGACCCTGTATGACGACGATGGCAAGCTTATAGGTACGACGGCTGTATCTGACGTTGTGCCGGCGGTAACCCCGTCTCAGCTCGGCCCGGGGATGCAGACATCGGCCATACCGCTGGACACCGACGGGACCGTTGATAAAGGCGCCCGGTACACGGTGAAGGTGGTCAGCGCCCAGACACGGCAGCAGATCGGCTCGGTTATCGTGGTCGCCAGATGATCGCCGACGACACAGGCATCGCCGATGCCTTTTACACGGTCCTGTCCGTCGGAATGGTACTGCTGGCCGGGCTTGCGATATCCTCCGTCGTGCTGAGCCTGGCGGCACACCACGGGCAGGCCGTGGCTGACCAGCTCGACGTTTCCGGCAGTACAGGCCTCACAAGAGGCCTGTACGCGTTTTATTATGCTGCCGATCCTTCCTCGGACTTCTCCTCTGCCGATCCAGGCCGAATATTGCCGGGGGGTTTAGTCGCGATGCGCTCCGAGCCATCGATCTCGTTGAGCAGTTCCGGTCTTCCTCAGGGCGCTCCTGCCTCAATGGGTATGGTCATCTGGGCAGGCTATATCTACCTGGACATCCCTAACTACTACGCTTTCTTGACAGAAAGCGCCGATGGCTCCTGGCTCTGGGTCGATGGCGTTCTGGCGGTCGACAACTCTGGCATTCACCCCCAGAAGTCTGTTCGCGGCGCTTCAATACACCTTGAAGCCGGATTACATTCGATTAAAGTCCGGTACTTCTACACTGACGCGCAAAACGCATGGTGCAAGGCATTCCTAACCATCGGCCGCATACGGTCGGAGTTGATCTACTACCGGTGACGAACGCAGCCAATGGCATATGCGGCATGCGATGTATTTATGAGCTTTTAGCGTATGATCAGTGTATACAGGTGTTGAAATGGGCGGCCTTCCAGTTTCCCCTTTATCCGAGATCTTCGGCGGCAGCTCGTCGGCGGACTTGATCGTCTTTCTGGTCTACAACCACGACCGGGATTTCTGCGTACAGGACATAGCCGACCGGATGAAATTATCGAAGGCCAAAGTATCCAAAATGAAGGAAGGCCTGCTGAAATACGGCGTGATCAAGGAGCACCGGAAAGTGGGCAAGGTTTCCTACTATCGCTACGACCGCAGCAGCAGGTACGGCAAGCTCTTATATGACCTGGTCTTCACTGCCCATGCGCCGCCTGACCGGTCGCAGCCGGCCCCAGTCGCCACATCATCTCCGCCCGCACCCAAACCCAAAGAGAAAGATGAGGGCGGCAAGATCATTATCGCGTGACGCTATGGACACCATGAGCCGTTTCAGGTCAGCCTTGACGGATTACTGGAGTACACTGTGCCCACAGTGGAAACTATTTATCTCCTGCCTGTTATTTCATAATACGTTGAGAGAGCAAATCGTTGTTTGAGGGATGGCTGTATGGATGGACAGAAACGGGGGCTCAGCCTTCTGAATTTAATGCTGATCGTTATCATCGTGATTCTCAGCTTATTCCTGATCGTCGAATCGATTTTCATTGTGGCCACTGGCAACATTCTGCCCGACTTCTCCTCACCTCTGGCCAGCAGCAAAGTGGCCGTGATCTATGTCGAAGGAGAAATGGTGACCGACGGCTCACCCGGCCCCGGCTATTCGGGCTCTGGTGACATCGTGAGCCAGCTCAGGCAGGCGGAGGCTGACCCGGGCATCAAGGCAATAGTGCTGCGGATCAACTCGCCCGGCGGAAGCCCGGTGGCTGCTCAGGACATCTACCACCAGCTCCTGAAGACGAAACAGGTCAAGCCGGTCGTCGTTTCAATGAGCGATATGGCCACATCGGCGGCCTATTACATCTCTTCGGCCTGCGACAAGATCTACGCGGCGCCTGATAGCTGGACCGGCAGCATCGGCGTGATCTGGCCTATTCAGGACAGCAGCACCTACTACGAGAAGGAGGGAATCTCGTTCTACATAGGCAAATCCGGCCAGTATAAGGATATCGGCGCAGACTGGCGCGGGCTCACTGACGATGAAAAGACATACGTGAACGGCCTGGTGAACGAGACGTTCGACCGCTTCGTGGAAGCGGTGGCCACAGGCCGCAACATGTCGGCGGAAGACGTGCGTAGCCTTGCAGACGGCCGTGTCTTCACTGGCGTGCACGCAAAAGAGCTGGGGCTGATCGACGAGATCGGTGACCTTTACGATGCCATCGACGCCGCATCGGAGCTCGGGAACATCCAGGGCGCGCCCGATGTGCAATACTTCAACCAGATCACGCTGACAGGCAGCGATTTCTCCGCGAGTCAGACGAACGGGACACTGGCTACCACCGGACGATACCAGCCGTTCTATTCACCCTACGGCTGGCTGTATCTATAACTTAATGTCCGTTATCCTGGCACTGGTCGTTTCAACACGAAAACACTAAACGGTTTTTTATTTCCACTAAGGTCACGAACGCCACGAATTCAAAGCCACTAAAGCCACGAAAGTCACCAAGCTTAAAACACGAATAAGGTCACGAAGGGCACGAAAGCACCAACGCCGGCATGGTAATTTTGTTGTCGTGCAAGCGGTTGAGATGTCGCCAGTCAGGACAGGTCGATGTGAACGGACGCTATCGTTGGTGGTTTAGTGGTCTTAGCGACTTTATTAGTGTTTTAAGCTTGGTGACTTTCGTGGCTTTAGTGACTTTGAATTCGTGGGCTTCGTGCATTTAGTGGAATCTAAAAAAGTTTAGTGTTTTAGTGGAAAATAAAAACGTTTAGTGTTTTAGTGTTAAAACGACGAAAGCCAATACGAGGTATTAACAATCATGTATGTGGCGCCCATGAGCCGGTGAGCCGTCTGCCCAGCGCAAGCTTGCCCAGCAGCCTGTCGATCTCCGGCGCCACTTTCTCTGGCCGTGAGTCGGCCAGCGCGGTGCCGGGCAGGGGCATGAAATAGTGGGCGCGGATCTTTCCGCCCTCTCCTATGATGGCGTTGATGCAGTCGAGCGTCGATGCCTGGTCCGCTTCTCTCTCGCCGGGCAGGCCGAAGATGAAGTCCACCACGGGCGTCAGCCCCGCATCGCTGATCACGGCGGCCGCTTCGACCACCTGTGCTGCCGTGTGGCCACGTCGGATCGATCGCAGCATCCGGTCGCTGCCAGACTGCCCGCCGAGGTGGATTTCCTTATTCGCACAATAAGTAGTCACCAGCCTGACCATGTCGGGCGTTACGAACTCGGGCCGGACCTCCGAAGGGAATGTGCCGAAGTAGATGTCTCCCGACAGGCTTTTCAGCAGTCGCTCCACTGCTTCCGGGTTCGGTTTTACGCCGTCAGAGCCGTAGGCGAAGGCGTTAGGGGACACGAGGCGCTTGTCCTCGTAGAATTTATCATATTTGCAGATCGTCTCGACGCTGCGGTGTCGCATCCGGTGCCCGAAGAGCGCCGGCGTCTGGCAATAGGCACAGTTCCACGGGCAGCCGCGGGAGATCTCGATAGGGCCGAGCAGAGGAGGCCTGAATGGGGGATATCGATCGAGGTCAGCCTCTTCACGCGGGCCGGTAAAATGGTACCGGCCGTCTTTCATGAACGCGATGCCTTTGACACCTGCCACGTCCGAGTTTTGCTCGATCGCATCGAGCAGTTCCGGCAGCGTCGCCTCGCCCTCCCCTATGACCACGTAATCGAAGTGCTCTACCGCCTCTTCCGGGCAGCCGGAGGCGTGCGGGCCGCCGGCGATGAAAATCGCATCCGCCGTCGAAGCATCGACTTCGCGGTACACCTCACTCGCCTGTGGTGAGGCAAAGCTGTAAAGCATGATGCCATCCTCTGGCCGCTTCACCAGCCGGTAGTCAGGCAGGACCGCCCCCAGCGCGGCGATGCTGTAGCGGTTCTTCGGGCTCCAGCGGAAATTGATTTTCATTTCAGAACACAAAAGTCGTCGAAGGCTGATAAACTTCGTCATGTGGCATTTGCCTGCCCGGCCGCTCGCGCGCGCGACTTGCAGGCGATGGGAAGTCATTCAAGTCGGTGAAAATCTAAACTTTACCGATCAGGCAATGCCGCTATCCCCTTGATCGTGTTCCAGTCCCTGCTGCTGGTCGGTTTGCCGAGCTTTTCCACCATCTTGCCGTAAGATGCGCCGTATCTGCCGTCCTTCGGGTAGGCCACGCCGTAGGTTTCCCGGCCCCGGATCAGGATGATCTCGGCATCGCCTTCCGGCGACCTGAACGGCAGTGATAGCGCATGCGAAGGCTCCACGCGGAAAAATGTGACATAGAACTTGACATCGCCTGCTTTGACATCCGTGAACGGATCGAGCCGTACCATTTCCCGAATCTGATCCATCGTCCGCAAGAATACGTCGACATCTTTCCCTATCAGGCCGTGAATCACTTTTCGGACTTCGCCAGCAATCCGGTCGACACCCTCGTCATTAGTTTCGAATATGATGTTACCGCTCTGCTTGTAGCCCTTGACATGATCGAACCCTATGGACACAAGCCCCTTGCATATGTCCGATGT